>NZ_SJUQ01000027.1:0-34309 GCF_004337045.1 Exiguobacterium sp. SH5S4 | reverse complement strand
ATATCGTTCTACAACCACGATCGTTTCCAGAAACGACTAAACGGCTTGAGCCCTGTCGAATACAGGTCTCAAGCCGCCTAGGCTGGTTTTCATTATTTGCCCTGTCTACTTGACGGGGAGCAGTTCATTGCGAGCGGGTTGTGGCTTAGTTGATTGACGATGGTTGACGTCGCTCATACTTCAATACCGGCTTACGGGCAGCGAGTGTCTCGTCGAGTCGTTTGATGACCGTCGTGTGCGGCGCCGTCTGAACGATCTCCGGATTCTCTTCTGCCTCTTTGACGATTTGGAGCATCGCGTCACAGAACGCGTCGAGCGTCTCTTTCGATTCCGTCTCGGTCGGCTCGATCATGATGCACTCCTCGACGTTGAGCGGGAAGTAGATCGTCGGCGGATGGTATCCGAAGTCGAGCAATCGTTTGGCGATGTCGAGCGTACGGACACCGAGTGCTTTTTGACGTTTACCTGACAAGACGAATTCGTGCTTGCAGTACGTGTCGTACGGCACATCGAACGCGTCCTTCAAACGGGCGAACATGTAGTTGGCGTTCAACACTGCTTCGCGTGAGACGCGCGTCAGCCCTTCGGCGCCCATCGTCTTAATGTAGCTGTAGGCGCGTACGTTGATGCCGAAGTTTCCATAGAACGGTTTGATGCGTCCGATCGACTGCGGGCGATCGTAATCGAGCGTAAAGCCTGAATCCGCTCTGTTTACGATCGGTGTCGGCAAGTACGGGATCAAGTCGCGCTTGACGCCGACCGGTCCCGAGCCCGGGCCGCCGCCGCCGTGCGGTCCTGTGAACGTCTTGTGCAAGTTCAAGTGGACGACGTCAAAGCCCATATCACCAGGACGGGCGATCCCTAGAATCGCGTTCGAGTTGGCCCCGTCGTAGTACAGTTTACCGCCTGCCTCATGGACGACTTTGGAAATTTCAAGAATGTCCGCCTCGAACAACCCGAGCGTGTTCGGATTCGTGAGCATGAGCGCTGCCGTGTCGGCTCCGACTTTCGCTTTTAAGTCAGCGAGGTCGACAAGTCCCCGCTCATCCGATTTGACCGTGACCGTCTCGAATCCGGCGACGACGGCCGAAGCTGGGTTTGTCCCGTGCGCCGAGTCTGGGACGAGTACTTTCGTCCGATTCATATCGCCGTTATGCTGGTGGAACGCTTTGATCAACATGAGTCCGGTCCATTCCCCGTGGGCACCGGCTGCCGGTTGGAGCGTCACTTCGTCCATCCCCGTGATTTCAGCGAGCTGGTCTTGAAGGTCGACCATCATCTCGAGCGCCCCTTGCACCGATTCGATCGGTTGGAGCGGGTGGATGTGGGCGAACCCAGGCAGACGTGCCATATCTTCGTTCACTTTCGGGTTGTATTTCATCGTACATGATCCGAGCGGATAGAAGCCGGAATCGACACCGTGGTTCCGCGTCGACAGCGACGTATAGTGACGAACGACATCTAGTTCCGACACTTCCGGCAGTTCGGCCACCTCATGACGAATCATCGACGCCGGTAACAGCGCCTCGATATCAACTTCTGGTACGGTCGGTGTCGGCAAGTTGTAACCGGTACGTCCGGCACGTGACACTTCAAAAATGAGCGTTTGTTCGTGTTGCATCAGTTCGTCCCCCCAACCACTTCAATAAATCCGTCAATCTCTTCTTTCGTGCGCAGTTCGGTCGCACATAGCAACATCTGTGTTTGACGATCAGCATCATACGTTCCGAGCGGCAATCCACCGATGATCCCATTGTCAAGCAAGCGGCGTGACACGGTTTCGGCATCGATACCGAAATCGACGACAAACTCGTTGAACATCGGTCCTTCGTCGATGATTGGGTAACCGGCCGACTTCAGTGCCTCTTTCATATAGTGGGCCGTTTGAATGTTGCGGACGGCCATGTCACGAATCCCATATTTCCCGAGCGCGGACATCGTGATCGAGGCGGCGAGCGCGTTGAGCGCCTGGTTCGAGCAGATGTTTGATGTCGCTTTATCGCGGCGGATATGCTGCTCTCGTGCCTGTAGCGTCAAGACGAAGCCGCGTTTCCCGTCCTCGTCGACCGTCTGACCGACGAGACGACCCGGCAGTTTACGCATGAGCGCCTTTTTGACGGCGAAGTAGCCACACGATGGACCACCGAAACTTTGTGGGATCCCGAACGGTTGGGCATCCCCGACCGTGATGTCGGCACCGAGCGCACCAGGAGACTCTAAAATACCGAGTGCGAGCGGGTTACTCGATACGACAAAGAGCGCACCGGCATCATGGGCCGCTTTCGCGAGCGTCGCCAAGTCCTCGACGCGACCGTAGAAGTTCGGGTACTGAACGACGAGACACGAGGCGTCCGTCAAATCGACGTCCGTCAAATCCGTCACGCCGGCCGCAACATGCGTATATTCAACTGAAAGTCCCGGTCCATCCGCGTATGTGCGGATGACGTCTTTCGCTTCCGGGTGAACAGCACCGGAGACGATGACACGTTTCTTCTTCGTATGAGCGCTCGCGAGGTACGTCGCTTCCGCGAGTGCGGTAATGCCGTCATACATCGACGAGTTGGCGACGTCCATCCCCGTCAGTTCACAAATCATCGTCTGGAACTCGAACATCGCTTGCAGTTCACCTTGTGAAATTTCAGGTTGATACGGCGTATACGCCGTGTAAAACTCAGAACGGAGCAACATATGGTTCATGACGCTTGGCGACAAGTGGTCGTACATGCCGGCTCCTAGAAAACTCGGATGTGATTTCGTGTGAAGGTTCTTCTCGGCAAGCTTCGTCATGTGGCGGACGAGATCGACTTCTGGGAGCGGAGCGCCGATGGCAGATAACGATGCCGTCTCCCGGAGCGTGGCCGGGATATCTTCAAGCAAATCTTCGATCGATTCGACACCGATCGTCTGGAGCATATCGCGTTCGTCTTGCTCGGTCATCGGTAAATAACGAAATTCCATTCTGTTCATTCTGAATCCCCCTGTATCATTTACGTTTATAGAACGGTGTCGGCACACGTTCGGCTTCTATTTGTTTGCCCCGAACTTCGACGATGAAGTTTGATTGTTCGACAAACCGGCGATCGATCCGGGCCCAAGCGATCGATTCGTTAACGGTTGGTGGCATCGTTCCCGTCGTGACGACGCCGATCGTCTCGCCGTCAAACAAGACGGGCGCACCTTGTCGGGCAATCCCGCGGCCGAGCAGCTTCAAGCCGATCAGACGGCGCGGAATATCTTCTTTTTGTTTGACGAGGGCATCTTTCCCGACGAAGTCGGTATCGAGCTTGACCGCAAAGTTCAAGTTGGCCTCGAACGGCGTCACCGTCTCGTCTAACTCATGCCCGTACAGCGGCAGACAAGCTTCAAAACGGAGCGTGTCACGTGAACCGAGTCCGCACGGCGTCACTTGTTCTGCTTCGAGCGCAGTCCAAATCTTCGCGACGTCTTCGGCCCGGGCGTATACTTCGAACCCATCCTCACCTGTATAGCCGCTCCGCGAGATGATTGCTGGCACACCGGCAACGTCGCCGCTCAAAAACCGGAAGAACTTGATCTCATGTAGCGGTAAGTCCGTGATTCGTCCGAGTACTGTTTCTGCAATCGGACCTTGGATCGCGATTTGACCGTACGCATCCGATTCATCGGTCACAGTGACGTCCCCTGATACGTATCGACGGACGTGGGCCGCGTCTTTTTCAATATTCGAGGCGTTGACGACGAGCCAATACGCGTCTTCATCGAGCCGATAGACGAGCAGGTCGTCGACGACCCCGCCGTCAGGTAAACAGAACAAGTTGTATTGCGCTTGCCCGATATTCAGCTTCGAGACGTCATTCGTCACAAGACGTTGGACGTTTTCGAACGCGTCCGGACCTTCAATCCGGATTTCCCCCATGTGCGATACATCGAACATACCAACCCGCTCCCGAACCGCTTGATGCTCTTCTTTGATTGACGAGAACATGATGGGCATCTCAAACCCCGCAAAATCCACCATCTTCGCCTTCGTAGAAATCAGGTCGTACAAAGGCGTACGTTTCAACGTTAACTTCTCCATAATATCCCCCAATCCCGAACGTAAGTAATGCATTTGATGAAATATTTCGTTTTCTATTCCACTCTATCAATTTTTTGACGCGCTGCCTAGCAAAAATGGGCAAAAATAAAGAGGATTGAAAACGAAAACGTTTTCATCCTCATTATTTCATATTTCAGTCTCAGTGGAAACGCCTGAACGATCGATTCCAGCGGTCCGCTTAATTTCCTTCGTAAGGCCGACCGTTGCCTGTTTCAGTTCGAGCGACTCGTCTTTCACTTTAACCGAATAAGCCTTCATTTGCTTCACCGATGCGTTGACCGTGTCGATGTGCTGTTTGATCTCACCGACCAAGCCTTGAATCACGTTCATTCGAATCGTAAACCGTTCCGTCAACCGTTTCACACGGCGCAGATCGGTCTTCATTTTGTTCCGATACAATAAAAATCCGTATCCACCTAGCCCGACGAGTGCGAGCACGATAATACCAAGATTAATCCAAATCATCTGTCTTCCTCCTTCAACCGATCTAGTTCACAAGCAATCGCTTCCGAGCTCAATGAGGCGTCGATTGTCACATCGGCGTAAGCGTAAAGCGGACGCCTGCGCTCGTATAGCGCCTCGACGCTCCTTTTACCAAGTTGCACGAGCGGACGGTCCGAGTCTTTAATACGCCCCCAACACAGTTCGAACGGCAACTCAAGGGCAACGATGCGCCCATGCCGTCGCATCCATTCGATATTTTCTGAGCGCTCGACGATTCCGCCACCTGTCACGATATAGTCCGCATGAACGTTTCGAAGCATCGCCGTCTCTTCGGCTCGAAACGCGCTCTCACCGTGTCGGGCGAAATAAGCAGGTAAACCCATTCCAAGATGCCGTTCGAGCGCTTCATCCAAATCGATGACATGATTCGATTTTTCAAGATATCGTTTTAAGCTTGATTTACCTGTACCCATAAACCCGATGATGTAAAACGGTCTAGTCATCGAAATAAATCACCTCTTTATGCTTCTCTCCCGTCTTCAACCGGATCTCGACCTCCGTCGTACCTGGCCCGAGCGGTCGGCAGAAAACCGTACCCGTCGGTTTGACGATGATCTCTGCTTCTGTCTGGCACGAATGTTTGGCGACCATGAGATGGGATTCGAAGCGAATCGCCAAAATTTCGAGCGTCAGACGTTCCGTGCTTCGTTCGATATCAGTATACCAAAACAATGCTGCAGCTAATAGCCACGTCAAGAGGACTAGCGTAGAGATGACGAAGAACCCGAGCGCATGCACATCACGGACTTCTCCCGCGGACCGATCGAGTCGGTCCACTGAATCCGGTAGCCGTTTCCTAACGGTTCGACGCGATAACCATCGATTCCTCTTATAAATAACAAGTTCCCTCCCTCTTCGCCTACCATGACTAAGTTCCGATTGATCTGCTTGAGCGTCCACATCCACGTCGTCTCATCGGGTCGAACGTACGTACCGACGAGTCTACCTTCTCGCACCTGACAGTCACGACTGTCGAACAGTTTGCGGACGATGAGTTGTGGTGTCGTGTTCACTTGACCGCGCGGTTGTTCGTAAAACGCCTCCCCGAGCGCTAAAAAGTGGACGAGTAGCCCGATGAACAAGGGGAGCAACAATAATGTGAACGTCATCTCGAGCAACGTGAAGCCACCCTCAGAGCGTCGGCAGACATATGTCTTGTTCACAAATTTCGACTTCACCGCTTGGATCGGCCGCATCGAGCAACACCTCCCCTTGAAGCCGTTCATAAGTCCGAACCGTCGCCTCGAGACGCTCCACCCGCTCCGTACCCGCCGTAACGAACGGCGCAATCACACCGACCCATCCGAGCAGGAGGGCTAGACTTAAACAAACTTCCCAAAACGTGACGCCTTGCTCATCCTCCCCCACTATGGATCACCTCCGGCTCATACGTGCCCATCCTGAACTTCAACGTGACCGCGACTTGGCCCGTGTAAAATTTCCACTGTCCGGCATACGTCGCCGCCGACTTTGAAAAGACGATTTCGTTCGTTGTCGGCAGACTCATCTCGACACCGTCGGGAACGATGCCTGAAGTGATCGACGTCGTCCCGCACGTGATGTGATACCGCCGTTCTTTCATATACCATCTCAAGCGCGGGACACATTTTTCATTGGCGGCCACGTACGGATACTGACCGACCTCGGCGATGTCTTGGACGAGCGCCTCCGTGAAGTCGATGAGCGCGAGTCGGTCCATCGAACGGACGGTAGGTGTCGCCACTAAAAGGAGTAACGACAGGACGACGAGTACCCAAGCCATCTCGACGAGCGTATAGCCGCCTTGTCTCATTTCAGCGCCAACGCACCTGTGCTCGGCGTGTACGTGTATGTCATCGACTGACAGCTATATTCGAGCGGGTTCTCGGTCGAAGCACGTTTGATGACGGCGAGCGATTCTGGATACGCCTTATGTTCCGCATAATATAAATTGATTTCAGATTCGACAATCCGTACGCTCCCTTCACAACTGACGCTATCCGCCCGTGACTTCCCGTCCGACATAGACGGGACGAGTAGCAGCAACAAGACCGAGATGATTAGTAAGACTGCCGCCATTTCAACGAGTGTGAACCCTTGCTCTGCCTGACAGTCTGATTTGAATTTTGCCACGATAATTCTCCTCCTCATAGTTGGGCCATAATTAGTTTGACCGGCAAATAAATCGTATAGAACATCATCGTCACCATGACGGTCAAGAAGCCGTACAAAAGCGGCTCCGTCTTGGCGATCAGTTGCTTCCAATACAGTTCCATCTCTTCAAAGATCAAGTCTCGATGTAACGCCATAATCAATCCGAGATCTCCACTCACCGTCCCGACCCCGAACAAGCTGACGACTTCATGGTCGAGCAGACGTTCCTCTCGGGCCGCCGCCTCCAACTCGATTCCACCAGACATCCGGTCATGGATGCGCCGGGCGATTTGCGCCACTTCCCCTTCTCCATAAGAGAGACGCTCGATGACGTGACGCACCGAAATTTGCCCTTCACTCAGTAAGGACAGTTCGCTGACAAACAAATACGTGACATACAGTCGTCTTCCCCGCTCGACGAATTGGATCGGGACGGACCGGCCTCGCTTCACGACCCAATAGCTCCCGCCGCCCGTCAAGATGAGCGCGACGAACAAGCCCGGGAAAAAACCTCGTGACAAGAGGATGCCGCTGATTCCGTCTAAATCGTCGACCTGCACCATCGAGAGCAATTTCGGAAAGATGTACAGCGCATAAATGGCACCAAGCCCTAAAAGCATCGTCAAGATGACGAGCGGATACCTCGCCAGTTGTTTTAACTCTTGCTGCAGGCCTCGACGCATCATCGATAAGGCAAGCACTTGTTCTAGACCTTCAATGAAATGATGTCCCCGTTCCGCCGTGACAAGCATGTCTCGCATGCGGGCATCCGTGACGAGTTCAGAGAACACGTCGGCGAGTGCCAGACCACTCTCGAGCTTTTGCCGCATCACACGAATCAGTTGTTTTTGCTTCCCCCGCTCATGCAACTCGAGCGTCTCGAACGTCTTTTTCAACCCGACCCCTCGTGCTTGCAGTCGCAGGAAGCGCCGGATCGTGTTCAGCTCCCTACTGGAACGGACATCGACCATGAGCAAGTCACCTCCTCTCTCCGCTGCAACACACACCAATGGCGCGGCACCTCTACTTTGCCGATCAACTGTTCGAGACGGCGTTCACCGTCTTCGATACTCGCCGTATGAAACGTCGCGATCGTCAAATGTCCGCTCAGTGCCGCATCATGCGCGACACGCAGTTCTTCACTCGTCCGCACCTCCCCGACAACGATGATATCCGGGTCGGCTCGCAACGTTTCTTTCAACAAACGTTTATGATCCAGTCCTGCCAATACATTCACCTCGAGCTGGATCACACCTGTCAATTGCTGTTCGGGAGGGTTTTCGATCGTCACGATCCGGTGGTTCTTCAAACTTTCAAGAAAAGCATAGAGGACTGTCGTTTTTCCGGCCCCGGTCGCGCCACCGATTAAAAACAAGCCGTGCCGCAGCTCAGCCATGCCTTGAAAACGCAACACATCCACTTCAGATAACAACTCTTGAAGTTGGAACGAGACGTTCGGCAGACGCCATGACATGAGCACATCAGTAAATGACGGCAAAAACGTGACCCGGATCATTTCTTCGTTCCGATCATATATCCCAGATTGCGGAACCCGATGATCCGTTTCAGCCAATGAACACCAATATTTCATATGTAATGTGAGCCGTTCGTAGTCTGGACGTGGTATCGTCTCAAGCTTTGTGATCGACGTCCCGTGACGCGCCTGTACGATAACGGCGTCTTTGCCTGGCATGAAATGGACATCGCTCGCCTCGAGCCGTCGCGCCGCTTTAATCAATCGATCAATCACCAGTTTCATTGTCCCCACCTCATAAATGAGCATAAAAAAAAGCCCACTCTTAGGAAAGTGGACTTGTCTTATGAAACGTTTACCGAAGTCAAATCATGGCGGCGGGCATACGTCTCGATTGACGCCTTGTCGTAGCCGACAATAACTTCTTTACCGTCTGTCAAAATCGGGCGTTTCAACAGCTTCGGATTTTCGCTCATCAACTTCAGCAATTCGCTCAGTTTCAATTCATCGACGTCAACGTTGAGCTGTTTGAACGCTTGACTTCTCGTTGCTAGGAGTGAATCGACTCCGTCTTCGCTAAGTGCAAGTAGCGTCAAGAGTTCGTCTACCGTCGGAGCGTCTCGGAAAATATGGCGTTCGTTCACATCAAGTTGTTGCTCTTGTAAAAACGCTTTCGTTTTTCGACACGACGTACAGCTTGGATACGTATAAAACATAAGTTCACTTGCCACTTTTAGCGCCTCCTTTTATTTGACAACCTGTTCCGTTCAATGCTTGTAAGTTGATTATACAACCTATCCTGTACTTTGTACATAGTTTGTACAATTTTTTTGGTTTTTTGTACAACTTTGTACAACATCTTGATTTCACATATTTTTCACGATTATTTTGCTCAATTCACACGTTTTCATAGCATTTTTCTGAATGTGTTGGTAAAATAGTGAATGAGAATGGAATAATGTACGTATGGGGGGATTAACATGGCGAGAATGTTCCGTGTCCTAGGCTTTTGGACTGGGTTGATCGCGGCGCTGGCTTTCGTGGGCGCACTCGGTGGAGATCAAAGCAGTAGCGAACATACTGGTGACTTCGTCGTAATGGGTCTTGTCTTTTTAGCTCAAACAATTTTCTTTGTCGCACTAGGCTACTTGAAACTGACTGAAAAAACGTATGTATACGTGTTCGGCGCTTATTTGACTGTTTTCTTCGTCGTCTTCACGTATTGGAGTAACTTCCAAATGTAAAAAAGATTGTCTCTCGTCGAGACAATCTTTTTTTATGTTCACCGCTCAAAAAATGGATTTGAACGAATTTCAGCTTCGAGTGTCGTCTTCGGTCCGTGACCTGAATAGAGCACCGTCTCGGCCGGCAATAATTGACGCATCCGATCGATCGACCCGAGGAGCGTCGATTGGTCGCCGCCGAAAAGATCGGTCCGGCCGACCGATTGTTTGAAGATCAAGTCCCCGCAAAAGGCGACACGTTCGCTCGGGATGTGCAAGGTGACACTCCCTGGTGAGTGGCCCGGCGTGTGGTGCAACTCGATTGTAAACGCACCAATCTCCAGCTTCTTACCTTGATAAATCCGTTCGGCCGGTCGCATCGACGAGTGCGGAAGATGGAATTTCGCCGCCCCGTTCTTTTCGCCGTCGGCGAGCCATGACCGCTCGGCTTCATGAACATAGACCGGCACCGGATAGCGATCGCGCAGCGCGTCGATTCCGCCGATATGGTCAAAGTGGGCATGCGTCAACAAAATGGCGTTCAATCCGCCGAAACGTTCCACCACCTCAAAGAATTTCGGGTCGTCCGTGCCCGGGTCGACGATAACGACCGTTCCGTCTTGTTCGAGCACGTATCCGTTCTCTTGGGCAAGGCCCGATGTGATTTTTACAATATTCATCTAAAACACCTCCACAACCATTCTAAACGATATTGTGGCAAAATTGTAGCGGTGGCAACCTTTGCTCGACAGCGTGTGTTATTTCGGATAAAATAATAGTGATATTTCAGTGAAATTTTTATGAATTTCATGACGTATAATAAAGGGGGAACTCGTCATGCATTTGTATGAGCCATTTGGATGGATTTCACTCATCGTAGCACTTGTTGCACTTTGGGGGATGGCCCGTTCATTCAAAAAACGCCAATTCTTTCCACTTGCGTTTGCCGGAATCACCGCGCTCGTCTTTGGATTCTTCGGCGTCGCAACATTGATTTTCGGTGGAATCCCAGGTTAATGTTGACTTACTACGAAGACGACTGCGGTCGTCTTTTTTTATTCCGCAAAAAAAGCGCTGACGTTTAACGGTCAGCGCTAGCTCTTGATTATTAATCGGTTTGTTCTTTGAAGCGAAGCAAATCCGAATAGATCAAGTCATCGTTCATTTGCAGGATTTTTTCGGCTTCTTCCGTGACCGGTCCGCAAAGTGTCGTATCTTCAACCGCTTCTCCAGTCGTCGCATCGTAACACATCGATTGCGTCCACACGTAATCTTCCGTGACGACCGTGCCGTCTCGGAAGATGGCACGACTGTTGCGGTCTTCAGCGAACAAGTCGTTCCCGAACCCGACCAAGTCCGACGTATCGATGCCGAGCAAGTGCAGGAGCGTCGACTTCATGTCGATATGACTTCCGATCGTCTCATGGACTTCGCCTGTTTCTTGGCCCGGCAAATGGATGGCGAACGGCACTTGTTGAAGTTTCGCCACATCATACGGCGTCAACTCTTCTTTACCGAGCAAGTCGGCCAACGCGTCGTTATGGTTTGTCGAAATGCCGTAGTGGTCACCGTACACGACGAAAATCGTATCTTCCCACATCCCGTTCTGTTTCAGTTGGTCGATGAACAGGCCAAGCGCATAGTCTTGGTAAGCGAGTGCCTGCGGGAAGTTGTTAAGCGTCGTCGAGTTCGTCTCGAATTTCGGCACGAGTTCGTAATCCTCGCTCGGCATCGTATACGGGAAATGGTTCGTGAGCGTGATGAACTTCGCATAGAACGGTTGCGGGAGTTCCTCGAGCATCGGAATCGATTGTTCAAAGAAACTATCGTCCAACAAGCCCCACTCCGTCATGTCCTCAGGATTCCCAAGGTCGTAACTCTTCTCATCATAGAACATGTCGACACCGGTATTCTTGTACATCAAATCGCGGTTCCAAAATGATT
Source organism: Exiguobacterium sp. SH5S4 (assembly GCF_004337045.1). Taxonomy (NCBI): domain Bacteria; kingdom Bacillati; phylum Bacillota; class Bacilli; order Caryophanales; genus Exiguobacterium; species Exiguobacterium sp. SH5S4. Next base: position 22,953 of record NZ_SJUQ01000027.1, on the reverse strand, counting down.
TGTTGTTCGCATGGAACACGGCCGAATAATAGTTCTCTTCTTTGATCAGTTCAGGAAGAGCTTGGTACTCATTATCAGCGTTCGTGAAGTAAACGGCTCCACGTGGCAGGCCATACAGCGAATTATCGAGGGCGAACTCGGCGTCTGACGTTTTCCCTTGCCCGACCGTATGGTAATAGTTTGGCCAGTAATGGGACTCTTCGATCAGCTTGTTCAAGTTCGGCGTGATATACTCGCCGTTCGCCGCTTTCATATTGTGCGTGAAGTTTTGTGTCGACTCGAGCGAGACGACGACCACGTTTTTGCCTTTATATTTTCCGAACAAATCCGGATTCGGCGCCGCATAGTTTTGGCGGGTATACTTTTCAATCTTGGCTAACTCCGACCCATCGGCCATCGCTTTCTGCGCGGACGTCTTCGTTTGAAGCATCGCGTCATAGACGTGGAAGTTGAACGTCCCGATGTTTTTGACGAGCAGCTCACGGTCGAACGAACGCGTCAACAGTTCAGGGCGTTCCGTCTCAGCAAGCGACAAGTTGAACAAGAACACGGCGACAGCTGCCACGAACGTGATGAGCGCCCGGCGGTGAGACGCGGCGGTTTGCAACGTATTGATCTTCCGTAGTACGAACGGCAAAACGAGCACGTCCCCAAGAATGATCAAGTCTTTCCATTCAAGCAGTGACATGAATGAAGTCGACAGCGTCTCCATGTTCGACGGTTGCAAAATGACAGGCATCGTCAAATAGTCCGTAAACTCGCGGTAGTAGACAGCGTCCGCGAACAACAGGAACGAGGCGACCGCATAAAGGGTATACAGCACCCACTTTTGCTTATTTCCTTTAAAGAAGAAACTAAAAGCGAACAAGAACAAGGTCGAGCTGATCGGACTGATCAACAAGATGAACGCTTGAGCTGTGTTTTCAATCGGGATGTCAAAGAAAAATTGGTAAACTACGTACGTCTTCGTCCAAAGTAATAAACTAAATATCCAAAATAACCGATATTCTTGAAACGAAGCGCGGACCGTTTCATTCAGTCGCATAGTCAGCTTCGATAAGCTTTGAGATGACTTCATCTGACGGCCTCCTCCTCTTTTCAGTTTTAAGACGTCCTCAAGCAGGATGCGCCATGAATAAGTTCAATAACATGTAGTTGGCTTGTTATCTATTTCACTAACGGTAACAGTCCAGTATCAAGTCCAAATCTTACCCCTTTTTTAACAAAAAATCAACCATACCTTTACAATTCCCTTTGTACGTCAAAAGCACACATGCGAGATCGCATGTGTGCTTTACAGGTTAGACTCTAGTCGGCAAAAAATGTTTTCGTGCCAGCCAAGCGCAGCCGATGACCCCGGCGTCATTCTCGAGTTCGGCAATTTTGAACGTCGTCGACGTATATACCCGTTCAAGGGCAAACCGCTTAAATTGTTCATCAAGCGGCTCGAGCAAAGCTTGTCTCGCTTTTGAAACGCCGCCGCCGATCACGATCATTTTAGGGTTCAACGTGTTGGCGATGTTTGAAATCGTCAACCCGAGATATTCCGTCATCTCTTCGACGACTTCTGTCGCGACCTCGTCTTTCGCTTTATAGGCTTCAAACACATCGCGAGCCGTCACTTCACCTAACTCGTTCAATGACGTCGTTCTCCCTTTACGCTTTTGTAAAGCGAGACGGGCGATGCCGGTTGCTGAGGCGATCGTCTCGATGCAGCCTTTGCGCCCACATCCACACATGACCGCTTTCGCCTCGTCGCGCTCGACCGTGATATGTCCGATCTCACCAGCCATGCCGGCCGCCCCATGGACGATGTTCCCGTTCGTGATGACACCGCCTCCGACACCCGTACCGAGTGTGATTGCGAGCAGTTCAGACGCTCCTTCACCGGCGCCTTTCCACATCTCCCCTAGCGCGGCCGCGTTCGCGTCATTCTCGAGCACGGCCGGCAATCCGACCGCTTTCTCGAATTCGCTAACGAGCTCAAAGTTCTTCCATCCGATGTTCGGCGAGTATTCGACGACACCTTCTGAGAAGTTGATGAATCCCGGAGCTCCGATTCCCGCACCCGCAAAATCATGCTTCACTTTTCCCGATTGCTGAAGGTACGCTTCAAACGAGGCGGCGATATCTGTCGGGATATGTACCCCATTATCACGGATGTCCGTCTTGATCTCCCACTTGTCTGAAATGATCCCGTTCATGTCTAGGACGGCCATTTTCACCGTCGTCCCGCCGATGTCGATTCCTAATAACCACTTCATGCATTCCACTCCTCGTCTCAAATAAATCGCTTTCATTCAATAGTCTACACTATTAAACCCCTTGTGCAAACATTTGCACAAGAGGTTTTTCTGTCAATCTATTGAATTTTTTAGTTCATGCGTCAAAATAATCTTTGCCGTGTCATACTCGCGCTGTTCGATCATCCCACCGGCGTTCAATTCGTCTAACTCCATCATCATGAGACCGATCTCGGCGTCACGCTCTCCGATGTAAATAATTGTGCCAAACGATTTTAAAAACTGTTGCACGTCATAAAAGTTTCTCATCATTATTCCCCCATCGCGGTCAATGCGTAGCGATACAGCAACGCTCGTGTCGCCTCGAGCGATGTTTGGTGCGTCCGTTCATAGCTGTGGCTCGACTCGATCCCAGGACCGACGAGCGCATGTCGTACGTCATAGCCGGCCCGGATCGCAGCTGATGCGTCCGAACCGTAGAACGGATAAATGTCGACTTTGAACGGAATGTCGTGGTCGCGGCAAAGCTTCGTGAACTGACGACGCAACTCGAGGTCGTACGGACCTGAGGAATCTTTGGCACAGATCGATACCGTGTACTCGTCCGAGTGTTGCCCGTCCCCGAGCGCGCCCATATCGACTGCGATATACTCATCGACTTCGTCCGGGATCCCGGCGTTCCCGCCAAAACCGACCTCTTCATAGTTGGAAATCAAATAGTAGACCGTATGTGGCAAGTCCGCTTTGACCAAGTCACGCGCCAAATCGAGCAGGATGGCGACCGATGCCTTATCATCGAGATGGCGTGACTTAACATAACCCGTCTCCGTCTGCTTGAAACGGGGATCGAACGAGATGAAGTCCCCGACTTCGATGCCTAATGCCCGGACGTCGTCCGCCGTATGAACGTCGGCATCGAGACGCACTTCAATGTTAGTCGCCGTCCGCTCGGCACTGTTCGTGTCTTTATAGACGTGCACACTCGATTGATGAACGAGGATCGTCCCGTCCACCGCCTCGCCCGCCTCGCGATGGACGAGACAGTTCTCTCCCTCGATCGCGGTCCAGGCGTAACCGCCGACTTGCGTCAGCCGCAAGCGTCCGCTCGGCAACACTTCCTTCACCATCGCACCGAGCGTATCGACGTGGGCGGTCAAGAGACGGGCCGGGCCACTTTGTCCAGGAAACGTGGCTAAAAGTGCCCCTTTCGTCAATCGGCTCGTCTCGACCCCGAGGTCCGTGAGCTCTCGTTCGACGTAACTGACTGCTTCGTGCGTCATTCCAGAAGGACTTGGAATCTCTACTAATCGTTTTAACGTATCAATCATGTTGTTACTCCTTTGTCATCGATTATATCCGAGCCAGTATAATGTCCCGGTCAATCCAATAGCGAGCACCGTGAACAACAGGCGCCATTTTTTTGTCGTTTCATCAGGTAATCCGACCACGCCCGCCATCAAAAATCCACCGATGAGGCCCCCGGCATGGGCCGAGTGGTCCAAGCTGGCACCGAGGACGAAGGCGAGCCCTACGTTCAATCCTAACATAATAAACAGCGGTGGGCCGAGCGTCTTCATGAACAGCGAACGGTCACGCAGTCCGAAATAGAGCAGTGCGCCGACGAGACCGAACAATGCACCGGACGCGCCTGCCGAAATCGCTTCACTGAACGCGTAGGAGGCAGTCGACGCGATGACGCCCGCCAACAGATAGATCGTCAAGAACCTCGGTGACCCATACATGCGTTCGACGAGCGGACCGAGCGACCAGAGCGCGAACATGTTGATCGCAAAATGAAACCAGCCGATATGAAGGAACATCGGTGTGACAAGGCGCCACCATTCGCCATCGTCGATGAGCGGATTGACTTTGGCGCCGAATCGGATGAGCGTGTTCGGATCGAGCGTCGAGCCGAGCGATTCGGCGAGCCACATGACGACAAATGTCAACATCATGAGCGCATAGACGAGTTGCGGTTCACCGAATGAGAATCGCTTCTTCAGTTCGGCTTTTCGCTGTTTATCGAGTGCGAGCGCGAGCGACCGAAACCGGGTCTCATCTTGTTCATCGCCACACGTGTGCCTGTCGAGTCTCACCTTGGCCGCGACTTGGAACGACAACGTCTCAAGTCGCTCCTCATCGACGAGCGCGTCGCCGTATATATGGACATGAAGCTTCGCACGCCCGAGTCGTGCGAGTCGGAACGAGCTCATGACCGCCTCGATCTCGATCGCGACATGGTTTGCCCACGCCTTATCCGTCTTTATGTACAGGTGATAGAGGTCTCCAGCTTTCGTGTCGAACAATAGCAGCGCGCGCGAAGGCTCGAGTATCCCTTCGACCCGACCGCCTGCCTCGACCGCATGGTAAATGTCTTCCCAAAAACATCCCGGTTGCGTCAACTGAATCCCCTCCTTTCCTTCTGTCTTAATTGTAATCCAATTCGATCATGACGACAAAAGTTGGCGCTTTCTGAATCTGTCCGCCGTCCGTGCCAACACATAAAAAACGTAGCCGGCATACGCCGACTACGTCTATATCGCGAATATATTATAAAACAGGTTTCATCGTTTTCAACAACACGTCTGCCGAATGGAGCATTTTCTGCTTCTCTTCTTCTGATAACTCGATTTCGACGACTTGACGCACGCCTTGGCGGTTGATGATTGCCGGCACACCGATATGAATATCGTTCAAGCCGTACTCTCCATCCAAGTAGGCACCGACCGTGAGCAACGTGTTCTCGTTACGGAGCACCGCTTTGACGAGACGAAGCAAGCCGAGACCGATCGCATAGTACGTCGCGCCTTTACGTTCGATGATGTGATACGCAGCGTCACGAACGTTGACGTAGATGTCTTCAAGGTCTTCCCACGTATACTCGTCGTTCTCTTCAAGCAACTGTTCGACCGATTTGCCGTAAATCCGGGCGTTGCTCCACGCCGCGAACTCGGTATCGCCATGCTCACCCATGATGTAAGCGTGGCAGTTGCGCGGATCGACGTTGAAGTAATCACCTAGCATGTAGCGGAGGCGTGACGTATCGAGTACAGTCCCTGATCCGAAGACGCGATGTTTCGGAAGACCCGAGTATTTCCAAGCCAAGTGTGTCATGATATCGACCGGGTTTGACGCGAGGATGATGATACCGTCGAAGCCAGAAGCCATGATTTCAGTGATCATCGATTTCATGATTTTCGCATTTTTCTCAACGAGGTCGAGACGTGTCTCACCTGGTTTTTGAGGAGCTCCGGCCGTGATGACGACGATATCTGCAGCACCGCAGTCCGTGTAATCTCCAGCCCATACGCGCATCGGTGACGAAGCGAACGAGACGCCGTGGTTCAAGTCCATCGCTTCGCCTTCTGCCTTCGCCTTGTTGATGTCGATGATAACGAGTTCTTCACATAGGCTCGCTGTCGTCAATTGATACGCGAAGCTTGCACCGACCGCTCCGGCCCCGACGAGAGCGACCCGTGTTACTTTTGCATGATTTAATGTTTCCATGTTGTTTTTCCACCCTTCAAACAATCTGTTTCATGTTTTTGTTTTGTCTGTTACACCTAGATTGTAACATCATTCACAAACAGTCAATACAAGAGAAACCGTTTTCAGTTTGGCAATATTGTGACAAAATTCACATTCGTTTGAAACATCCTCATTCTCTGTACTACCCTTATGCGAAAACAAGAAAACCAATCGCCGCCGCGGAGGCGATCGCCAAGAAATTAACGGCGTCGTTGCCGAGAAAGCGCCATCCAGATACATAGTCGGTCGCTTCGCCGTGATGCAGCTTTTTCTCCGTCAGTTTTCGGCACGTCCGACAGCGATACTTTCGTTGCACGGTCGCACCGAGTAACGTATCGACGACGCTGCCGCTCAGACCGAGCGCAATCAATAGAAATAGCGTGCCCATCGTTATGTTCAAGAACGGGAGCGATGCCAAGACGATGATCGTCGCGCCGGCGATGGACATGAGCGTACCGAACGGTGACACCCCACCGCTCGTCCCCGGTTCAACTTCACGCAATGTCAAAACGGAGCGCGGTCGGCGCGATGCGAGGACGCCGAACTCGGACCCCCACGTGTCACTCGTCGCCGCCGCGATTGAAACGACGTAAGCGAATAGCCACGCCTCGTTCGAAGTCATCGCCATTCCGATTGCGGTGAGCATGGCGATTCCTCCGTTCGCAAGCACTTGCACGAAATCACGCGGCCCGGATTTTTCAACGATGTCATCGACCGACGCCTTGTCGCGGGCGCGATATTTTGAAGCGAGCGAGGACGTCGAAAAGAACACACCGAGCAAGTACAGCCCGAACCAGCCAAAACCAAACCCGATGACCGCCCCTGTCACGATCGTCAAGATCGCTCCAGAGAACGTCAACGACCGGAGAAGATATCCGGCCAGTGCAACTAGACAAGTTACGAGGACGATTGAGAGCATCGAATCATTTCCCTTTCTGTCACGATCAGTTCGACAGGTATGTCGTGTGGTTCGATCGGTATTTCGTCGAGCACTTGTACGTCGTAGGCGAGCGCGATCGTCGCACCGCGATATGTCGCTAAGAAACGGTCGTAATAACCCCCGCCCCAACCGATCCGATATCCAGAACGGTCAAAGACACGGCCTGGGACGATACAGACATCGATGTCGAGGTCGGTTTCCGCGGTCGTCGGCTCGAGAATACCCATTACCCCCGGCTCGAGGTCGCTGAACGTCCTGATTTCGTGGAACGTGAGCCCCTGTTCCATTACTTTCGGCACCAACACCGATTTTCCTGCTTTTAAAGCTGTATCGATGAGCGGACGCGTATTCACTTCAAGGTCGAGTGACAATGTGAGTGCGACCGTATGCGCTTGTTGCCACTCAGGAAGTGACGCCACGGTATGTAGGATCGCTTCATCACGCTCGTCACGATCGGTGAGCACGCGAATATTCACATGAACCGCTTTTCGGAGCTCTTGTTTAGCCGTCATCTTTTATTCCTCCTATCGAAAAAAAGGCCGCCACATGAGTGACGGCCGGTCTCAATTATTTCACTTCGCGGTAAAGCGTGTGACGACGGAGACGTGGGTTGTATTTGCGCAATTCGAGGCGCTCTGGGTTGTTACGTTTGTTTTTCTTCGTGATGTACGTGCGATCGCCTGTTTCTGTGCAAGCTAGTGTGATTTTAACGCGCATATCTTTCACTCCCATCTTACTAATGTTGTATCAAGTGCTTTTGCTTTACAGTCTAAGCATACTCAATTATCCTACCAAGTTTTTTTTGAAAAAGCAAGGTTATTTCACGTTCTTTTTCAAACGTTTCTGCCCGTACGGTGACGCGTCGAGCGGTAGGCACGTTTTTACGTTATCGCCGATCACATACCGCGTCGCGAGCTCCTCGATCGAGAGCTGTTCACCGACATAAACCGTATCAGCTTCCGAGAGGACGCCGTTTTCAATGCGATGGATCGCATCGAACAGGCCACCGTGCCCGTGCGGGTTGCGGGTCGTTTCAAATGACAACATAGTTGAGTATAACGGAATATCTAGTGACTTCGCAAGTGAACGTGCCGCTGGAATCGTCATCCAATCGAAATGATGGACCGCTTTGAAGTTGACCATCGTCTGTAACTGTTGGACGAGTTTCACGTAGGCGACGTTCTGAGCAGCGATTTGGTTCATGACATGCTCTAGAAACGGACTCGTGAGCGGGACCCGGTACACGTGAACGCGATTGTGGCGCTCGTATTCAGGTAATCCTTCACTGTGCGGCGTGAGGACGTAAACGGTCTCCCCGTCAGCCGCTCGTGCCTCGACTTCAGCGACGACGCGGTGACCGAGGTCGCCCACGATATTGCCTGTATATTCTGGCGTGAGGACGAGAATGACCTCACCTTCTTCGCCACGCTCCTGCGTCACATAATAGTCGTGTGGAGATAGGAACGTATCGATATCAATGTCCACGTCGTCTAAGAACGGATAGACCGTGTAGTGCTCGTCTAGCAAGCGATCCGATAGCTTGCCTTCGTAAAGCGCCGTTTCGAGTTCGGCAAACAGACGGGTATGTTCCCGGAAGCGTTCGGCGGCGTATTGCGCCGTCGTCTGGCCGTCCAAGATAAACGCCCAATCGCTCGAGACTGAGAGCACATAATGACGAATGAGCTGTCTTAACGCCCGGTCGGCGAGTGGCGAGGTGTTCCGATAGTCGGCCACGTCTTTGACGAGTTGCGTCTCCATCGTGTGCAAATGTCTGAGCATCCATTCGTTGCGTTCGTTGATCCAAACATCGCCGTAACCTTTCCGGCCCCACGTGTTCATCGAAACTTGTACTGTTTGCAGGTCTTGGAAATGACGCTCGAGGAAGAGTGCCGGCGTGATCGTCTCAATCCCGTATGCCTCTAGCCGCTCCGCGACTTGCCCTAAAAATTCAGGGCCCTCAAACCACCAATGGCCGAACAGTTCGGCGTCGAACGGTGCCGTGACGAGGAACGGCGGGAACGTTTGTCCACCGTGCGCTTCTAAATGCGCCGCGAGCGTCTCGGCGAAATCGGTCGCGTGATTATCGATTTGATGTTCGGCCCATCCGCGGACGTAATAGTCTTTTTCGTCGCTGTCGCCCGTGATACGATGCATTTTCAAACCTGTGTCGAAACGGATGCCTTCCGGATGCATGAACGCTTGAATGTATTCCCAGTCCCGATCGTAGGCGAGATCGCGATAAAACTCGCGATAGTCCGGATGCCCCGGATAACCGATCATCGAACTCCAAATCTTCCCGGAGATAATTTGATCACGTGGGAACAAAGCGACTCCGTGCGGCGAATAGACAGGCGCACCGATGCCTTTGTCCGGCGTCGGGTCGGCCTCGAGCAACGCGTGCTCATCGACGAACGTGTAGCGAATCCCTTCCTCATAGAGGATGCGGTCGACTCCTGGCGTATACGCACATTCCGGTAACCAAATGCCGGTCGGACGGAAGCCGTAATGCCGCTCGAAGCAGTTCAATCCGGTCCGAATCTCGGCCCGCGCCGCCTGATCGGTGAACAGATGCGGGTTGAAACCGTGTGTCGCCGTACATGTGACCATATCGATGAAGCCTCGCTCACGATATGTACGGAACGCTTGGTTCAAATTTTTCTCCCAATGGAGGAACGTGTTCTTCAAATCTTGATAACGGCGCTCGTAAAAATGAAGCGTCTCGACTTCTTGTTCGCTCCGACCCTCAGCCAGTTCGATTGAAATCAGTTCAAGCATTTCATCTAAATGTCCGAGGTAGCGATCTTGGACGAGCGGGTCGGCGAGCATTTCGATGACGGGCGGAGAAATACTGACCGTCCAATGTAGCGGCCGTTGAAGTCGATCGACTTGCCACAGAATCGGGATGTATGTCTCGGAGATGGCTTCATATACCCAGCGTTCTTCTAGCCGGTGTTTCTCTTCATGCCTCACGTACGGAAGATGGGCATGTAGGACGAGTGAAAAATAACCTGGTTTCATAGTGTGTCCTCCTCAGCGTACGCAGCGGTATGCAGAATATTTTGGTAACGTATCGAGTAGTTCTGGTGACTCGACTTCACCGAATTGCCAACGTCTGACCGGCTCGGCAAAACGTCCGACTCCTGCCGGTTCGTTCCGCGGCGTATCAATCGGCATCGAGGCGACGAGCGGAAGAAATTCGCCTTCCATCGTCCGAATCCCGAATTCGAAGACGTACGTCGTGTTCGGGTCGAGCGGACGGACGAACCAGCTGTTCGTCATTTCCGGCAACTCGAACGTATAAGACCGGTTCGCATGACCAGATGTGTAATCGAGCAGGGTGATGTCTAAGATGCGGAACGCCTTCGGCAAATCTTCCCACGGCCGCATGAACTGCATCGTCAGCGTCTCTTTCACAGCGTCTGACACTTCCCAAAAAACATAGACCGCGTTCGGGGATTGAACGACCGCGTGCATGAGGTCGACATCGTAGCGGTCTGGAAGCTTCCAAAAACCGTCTGGACCTGTTTCAAGGAGCGGTGACTGCTTCGGCTCTTCGTGATGGAGTGTCGAGGCGACCTGCCCCACTGTTGGAGCTTCTTTCTCGTTTCGTTTCATTCTATCCTTCCCTTCATTAGAAGATTTTTTAGGAGCGGTTGTCGGCTTGGTGACCTCACCGTTCTGGGAACGCCATTTACGCCATGCGTACTGGACTTTTCCGACTGGCATGTCTAATTGTTCTGCAATCTGTTTTAACGTAAGCCCTTGTTGTTTCAAGGATACGATTTTTTCTTCCATTTATGTCTGGCTCCCTTCCAAAAAAAAAATCCATATGCTCTACGTATTCGTTCTTTTTCAGTGAATTCCTGCACAAAAAAAAGTAAAGAACAACAGACCTGTTGTTCTTTACCACTTTTATCACTGATTTAAATCATAATGCTTCCCTTTTTCGAGAAAAATCAAATGTTCCCCGAAATTGGTCACATGGTCGCCCATCCGCTCGAGATAGCGGGCGATGTTTGCAAACTCATAAACATCGTTCGTTCCGACCGTCATCGTCGGTAGACTTCCGATATATTGCTTGATCACCTGTAAGTTGAGATCATCGATGACTTTGTCCATCTCATTCAACTCACGGACCCGGCTGGCTTCACCTTTACGATAGGCCCGGGTTGCGAGTTCAAGCATATCGATCAACTGTTCGGCCATCTGCTTGAGCGGCTTAATGTCAAGCAAGTACGGGACGTGCTCGATTCGCGTCACGGCTTTAGCGATGTTCGTCGCGTAATCCGCGATCCGTTCAAGATCGGTCGCGGACTTCATCGTCACGATCAAGCGGCGAAGATCAGTCGCGACCGGTTGTTGTTTGGCAATCAAGAGAATCGCCTGGTCGTTGATTTCAAGTTCGAGGTCATCTAGTTCGTTATCATTGTCGATCACCGTCTGGGCGAGCGTGAGGTCTCGTTTCTCGAGTACCTCGATCGCCGTCGCCGTTTGGCGCATCGTCAAGTTCGCCAAGCGAACGACTTTCTCTTCTAGTTCATGTAATTTAACATCAAAAAACGCGCGATTTTGTGCCATAGTAATCTCCCCCTCTTAACCGAACCGGCCAGAAATGTAATCTTCAGTCCGCTTGTCAGTTGGATTCGAGAAGATTTTATCGGTTGCGTCGAACTCGACGACTTCCCCGTTCAAGAAGAACGCCGTCTTGTCAGACACACGTGCTGCCTGTTGCATGTTGTGCGTGACGATGATGATCGAATATTGCTCTTTCAACTCTTGGACGAGCTCTTCGACTTTAAGTGTCGAGATTGGGTCAAGCGCTGACGTCGGCTCGTCCATAAGAATGACGTCTGGTTCAATGGCAAGTGTCCGGGCGATACAAAGGCGCTGTTGCTGACCACCTGAGAGACCGTAGGCGTTTTCGTTCAAGCGATCTTTCACTTCTTCCCAAATCGCGGCGCCGCGCAGTGAGCGTTCGACGATCTCGTCGAGCACTTTTTTATTTTTGATCCCGTGCGTGCGCGGTCCGTACGCGACGTTGTCGTACACGGATTTTGGGAACGGGTTTGGCTGCTGGAACACCATCCCGACCGACGTGCGGAGATCTTCAACTCTATAGTCACGATCAAAGATGTTGCGGCCATGGTAAAGAATCTCCCCGTTCGTCCGTACCGTCGGGACGAGTTCGACCATCCGGTTCAACGTCTTGATGAACGTCGACTTCCCACAACCAGACGGACCGATGATGGCCGTCACTTCGTTTTTCTTAATGTCGAGATTGACGTCGATCAATGCTTGATCGTCGCCGTACCATAAGTTCAAATTGTTCACGACATAAGCACTGTCTTTTTGCATCACGGTCTCGGTCGGTTGGGTCGTCGTTGTATTCACGTTATGATCTCCTTTAAGCTCTGTTTGTTTCATCATCTCGAGAGTCCTCCTCGTTTACTGCTGCGACTTAATGTCGATTTGTATACTTGTTGCGGATATAGATTGCGGCCGAGTTCATCGTGATGAGCAGTGTCATCAAGACGATGATGCCGGCAGCGGCAATGTTTTGGAATTCAGCTTGCGGACGGCTCGTCCAGCTGTAAATTTGAATCGGGAGTGCTGTGAAGTCTGAAAACACATTGTTCGGTGTCGTCGAGATGAACGTCGCCGCCCCGATCATGATGAGCGGTGCCGTCTCGCCGATGGCCCGGGATACGGCCAAGATGATCCCTGTGATGATCCCTGGAATGGCTGACGGTAACACGACGTTGAACGTCGTCTGCCATTTCGAGGCACCCATTGCGAGCGACGCATGACGCAGCTCCATCTTAACAGACCGTAACGCTTCTTGTGACGCGACGATGACAATCGGCAAACTCATCAGACCGAGCGTCAGCGCCCCCGTCATGACCGAGCTGCCAAGTCCGGCCGTCCGGACGAAGAACGTCAATCCGAGCAAACCGAACACGATCGACGGGACACCCGCCAAGTTCGAGATGTTCACTTCGATAAACGACGTGAGCCGGTTTTTCGGTGCGTACTCTTCCAAGTAAATCGCGGCACCGACACCGACGATAAACACCATCGGCACGATTAGCATCATGAGCCAAAGCGTCCCGATCAAAGCCGGATAAAGACCGGCCTGTTCGGCGCGGCGTGACGGGAAGTTGCGGAGGAAGTCGAGATTGACCCAGCCGCCACCTTTTGAGATCACGTCATAAATAAGCGTCGATAGGACGAGCAAGGCGAAGATGAGCCCCGCTAAAAAGATGTATTTAAAGATTTCGTTCAATCGTAGGCGACTTTTAATCCGTCGCGATACGGTCTCATGGTCAATATAGTTCTTCGTATTCTTGAACTCACTGTTCGGCAAAGCCATATTAGTACTCCTCTCTGAAGCGGCGCGTCACCCAGTTCGCGAACAAGTTCATCACGAGCGTAAAGATGAATAGAAGCGCACCGACCGCATAGATACTATAGTATTCGATTGTCCCGTAACCGGCGTCACCTTTGGCGATTTGGACGATATACGCCGTCATCGTTTGGATCGAGTCGAGCGGGTTGAACTCGAAGTTCGGTTGCGACCCACCCGCGATCGTGACGATCATCGTCTCACCGATCGCTCGACTCATCCCGAGGACGATCGAAGCGATGATTCCGGAGAGCGCGGCTGGCATGACGACTTTGAGGGCGACTTCTAGACGTGTCGCACCGAGGCCGAGTGCCCCGTCACGAATCTTTTTCGGAACGGCACTCATCGCGTCTTCCGAAATCGACGCGATCATCGGGATGATCATGATGCCGACGACGATCCCTGGACTGAGGGCGTTATAGATCTTCAACCCTGGAATGAGCGACTGCAAGATCGGTGTGACGAATGACAAGGCGAAGAACCCGAAGACGATCGTCGGAACACCGGCGAGGACTTCAAGGATCGGCTTGAGAATCGTCCGGGCCCGTTCAGACGCGTACTCGCTCAAATAAATGGCCGATGCGAGTCCGAGCGGCACTGCCACGATCATCGCGATGAGCGTGATTTGGAGTGTGCCCATGACGAGCGCCCAAACACCGAAACTCGGGTCCGCACTGAGCGGGTACCATTCGGTCGAGCCTAGGAAGTCGCGTACCGGGACTTTTTCAAAGAACTTGAACAGTTCGAAGCCGAGCGTCAAAGCAATCCCGATCGTCGTGACGACCGAGACAAATGCGCTCAAGAATAATAAGAACGGCATGATTTTGTCAAACACGTTCGTCGTACTATATTTTTTTTGCTTATTCGCGTTAATCATCTCTCGAATCGAGAACTCATTTTTTGATTCGTTCATCTCGTTTATCGCTCCCTACCTCTTCATACTAGAAAGCATGGCGAGAAGGCGAGAGAATCTCTCACCTTCTGCCATTTGCTCTATTTATTCACCAGCGAGTTCATCAATCAGTTTAGCGTTCTCATCGTAACTTGCCTGCTCCATCGCGACATAGCCGACTTCTTCAGCAAGTGCTCCGGCATTTTCGTTCATAAAGCGTGCGAAGTTTACAACTTGCGGCTTTTCTTGCATCGATGCGTTGTTCACGTACGTGTAGATTGGACGTGACAGTGGGTATTCGAACGATGTCACGTTCTCAGCTGTCGGCTCGACGCCGTTTACTTTCAACGATTTCAACGTGCCTTCGTTTTCAATGTAGTACGCGTATCCGAAGAAACCGATCGCGTTTTTCGTTCCGGCAACTCCTGTTACGAGGACGTTGTCGTCTTCTGACAACTGTGCATCTTGGCGAACGTCTGTATCTTCGAGAACTGCTTCGTTGAAGTAATCGAACGTACCTGAGTCTTTACCAGGTGAGAAGAATGAGATCTCTTCATCCGGCCAGTCCGAGCGGACGTCTTTCCATGTCTTCACGTTCATATCTGTCCACATCATGTTAAGCTCATCCATCGTGATATCATCGGCCCAATCGTTCTCAGGGTTGACGACAATTGCCAATCCGTCAAGCGCGACCGCGATTTCTGTGTACTCGACGCCGTTCGCTTCAGCTTCGGCTGCTTCTTCTTCTTTGATTTCACGTGATGCGTTCGAGAAGTCTGTCTCCCCGGTCACGAAACGTTTGAAGCCGCCGCCCGTTCCAGATACACCGACCGTTACTTCAACGTCTGGCTGTTCAGCTGAATACTCTTCAGCGACCGCTTCCATGATTGGGAATACGGTAGACGAACCGTCCATGACGACTTTACCTGAAAGTGCGTCCCCTTCGGCTCCACCGTTTTCTTCTTCATTGTTTCCACACGCGGCACCGACGATGGCCACCGAAGTGATTGAAGCGAGTAAAGCTGATTTTTTCATCCAAGACATTTCTGACGTCCTCCTTGAGTTTGCTTTGATTTGTGTTGTGGATCTGTTGTTTCGTCCTACAATTAACATCCTAATAAACTACTATTAACGATAAATAAACGGAACGTAAAAGAATTGTAAAGATAAAAAAAGAAGCCACCGAAGTGACTTCTTTACTGGAGCTGCGCTTGGACGTCTTCTAAATCAAAATATACTTTCATGATGTCATGGGCGACGCGCGTGTTGACGCCTTCCGCCTCAAGACCTGGCATGATGATCGCCCACGCGATCTCTGGATCGTCATACGGAGCCCAGCCGACGTGGTTCGAGTTGAGCGTCTTGATCGGCTCACCTTTATCGTTTCGCTTCGCTTGACCGTCCGGCCCTTCCGCGATCGCTTGCGCGGTCCCGGTCTTACCGGCCGCCGTCACTCCCGTCTGTTGGAGAATCCGTGACGTCCCGCTCTCGACCCCTTGACGGAAGCCTTGACGCGAACGCTGGATGAACTCGTCGCGGATGTCGACTTTGTTCAGCGCTTTCGGCTGGAACGTGCTGACGACTTGTTTGTTCATCTCATCGAGCGATCCCGGTTCAATGATCTCTTTTAACAGATGCGGCTGCACCCGATATCCGCCGTTGGCAAGCGTCGACGTATATTGCGCGAGTTGGATCGGCGTGTACGAGATGAACTGACCGATCGACATATCCATCAACAGTGTGACGCGGTCGGGTACGCTCCGGAAACCGATTGATTCGTAAGGAAGATCGATGCCCGTCTCGATCCCGAGTCCGAACTGTTTATAGTAGTGCTCCATCGTATTGAACGCCTCAGTGACGTTGTCACCGACGATTTGGCCGGTCGAGTAATAATCGGCGAGCCTGAGCGCGATCTGGAACATGTAAATGTTCGACGACATGGCAAGCGCATCGAGGTCGTTGATGTTCCCCATGTTCCGGTAAGACGATTTGAGCGAAGACCCGATGCGGATCGGCGCGTCGTAAATGTATTCGCCCGGCTTGATGACTTCTTCTTCAAGTCCGAACGCGACGGTCGCCCCTTTGATCGTCGAGCCGATTTGGCTCGCCCGGAGCACGGTTCCTGTCGAGACGTCTTTAAACTCGTTCGTCTCAAGATCTAACTCTTGGCCAGACAAAGCGAGCAGCTCGCCCGTCTTCGGATTCATGACGACAACGAAAGCCCGGTCGAAGTGCGGACTCCCCGAACGCCCGGCACGGATCGCCTTCTTCAAGATCTCATCGACTTCTTTTTGGAATTCGATATCCGTCGACAAGATGATGTCTTTTCCGGGATTACCGCTCACGCGCGTAGGCTCACCGACCGGTTGACCTTTATACGTCGTGAAAACGTCATAGGCCGGGGTCCCGCGTAAAATATCTTCATATTGCTGCTCGAGATAAGACGTCCCGACCCGATCGTTCAACCCGTAGCCTTTCGCTTGATACGAGGCCCGTTGCTCGGCCGGGATTTGACGATAGCTTCCGAGGAAACTTTGGAACGTTTCACCGAACGGATAAGCCCGCTGGTAATACGGTTCGACGCTGACGCCTGGCAACAGCTCCAAGTTTTCTTCGATCAAAGCCATCTCTTTCGGCGACGCGCCGATCTTGATGACTTGTGGGTCTAACGCGTACCCGCTCTCCATATTATGTTTGATGGCGATGATCTCTTCGGTCGCATCATCGAACGTGATCTCTGCTTGTGTGATTGAATCAAGCAGCAACTGATCGACTGCTTGGTTCGACAAGGCGGCCCGCTCTTCTTCCGGCAGCTCGGCGAGAAGCGATTGAACTCGTTCTTGCGAGCGCTCGGGATCGATGGCGATCCAATAGTCCTTGCGGTCCCGTTCGGTCACTTTGCGGTCTTTCTCCGGAATGTCGACGATCTTAGCAAGTTTGACCGCAACATCGAGACGCTCCTCCGTTTTCGTCACTTGGGAGCGACGGTACATGACCGAATAGTTCGAGATCGTGTCGGCCAAAACTTGCCCGTTCCGATCGTAGATTTTGCCGCGAGGCACCTCGTACTTGATCTTGCTCGACTCGGTCTTTTGAACTTCTCGGGCGATCAACTCTCCGTTGACGATTTGGACGACGCCTAACCGAAAAATCAACGTCGCAAACAAGATGAAGACGATAAAGAACAATAAATTTAACCGTAACGGAAGGTGGTTACGCCGTTTTTTCGGCACTTTCACACGGTGTCTAGCCAATTCAGTTATCTCCTTCCACATTCAGTTGCTTCTATATTATACTTTTCTGTATTTCTATTTTCAGACTCGATTTTCACTATATCATAATTTGTTTACAAATTAATGAAATGTAGAAAAAATCCCGAGATTCAACCGAATCTCGGGATCGTGTCATTATTTGGCGTCAGCGTAAAGCTTCGCGACGTAATCCCAGTCGATGACGTGGAAGAACGCTTGGATGTAGTCCGGGCGACGGTTTTGATAGTTCAAGTAGTACGCGTGCTCCCAAACATCGAGTCCGAGGATCGGCGTGATGCCTTCCATGATCGGTGAATCTTGGTTCGGTGTCGACGTGACTTCGAGCTTGCCGCCTTTGACGACGAGCCAAGCCCAACCTGAACCGAAACGAGTTGTAGCGGCTTTCGTGAACTCATCTTTAAACGCGTCAAAGCTGCCGAACGCTTCGTCGATCGCCGTTGCGAGTTCGCCCGTTGGTGTCCCGTTCTCGTTTTTCTTCAACAACTTCCAGAAGAACGAGTGGTTCCAATGGCCGCCGCCGTTGTTACGAACAGCTGTCTGAATGTCAGCAGGAAGCGAATCGAGTTTTTGGAGCAAGTCTTCAAGTGAAGAGTACTCTACATCTTTTCCTTCGAGTGCATTGTTCACGTTCGTGACGTAAGCGTTGTGGTGTTTCGAATGGTGGATTTCCATCGTGCGTGCGTCAATGTGTGGTTCGAGTGCATCGTATGCGTAATCAAGTTGTGGTAATTCAAATTTAGCCATAACTAAAATCCCCCTTTAAATTGGTTTGAACAACGTTCGCTTTAAATGTAACAGATTTGTGACGGCTTACTCAATTGTAAAGGCTTATTCCACCTCTTCGTCCGGCAACGCCCAGACCGAGATCGATCCTGCCGCTACTTTAAATACCCCTTTTCCATCTTCGTCAATCTCGATGATTTCATCGATCGTCTGCGTCAAGTCGACCCATTTCTCCCCGGCACGATATTCCCCGACGTACATCCGTTTCTCCGCCTCCTCGTTATTCGAGATGATGACGGCACAACCTGAGCGCTCGATGTCCTCGCTACCGTGTCGGACCCAGCCGATCACGTTCTCGTTATCGAAGTAATCATCTTGCTGCCCGTATGCTTTTTCGCGACGTGCGTACAGAAGCGGATCGATGGCCTGTTTCTTCCCTTCAGTCGGGTGGGGCCCGTTGATACCGTAGTAATCCCCATAGAAGACGCACGGATAACCGTCTCGGCGAAGCAAGATCAGACCGTAAGCACTTTGTTTAAACCAATCTTTGACCCATGATTCGAGCGCCTCGGCCGGCTGTGAGTCATGGTTGTCGACGAACGTGACCGAGTGAAACGGGTGGGACTGGACGAGCGTGTCGTCAAAAATCGTCCGCAAATCAAACGATGCACCTTCGATCGAGGCACGTTGCAAATTGTAGTGGAGCGGCACGTCGAACAGATCGACGTGATAGTCGATATTGTCTAAAAAGGCGCGGCAATCTTCGAGCTCTGACTTCCAAAACTCACCGACCAAGTAAAAGTTCTCGCCTTTTTCATCTTTCATCGTTTGGCTGAACTCTTTGACGAAATCATAGTTAATATGTTTGATCGCATCGAGACGGAAGCCGTCACATTTCGTCTCTTCGATGAACCACTTGCCCCAACTTAACACTTCTTCCCGGACTTCCGGATGATGATAGTCAATGTTCGCGAACATCAGATAATCGTATACGCCGAACTCACTATCGACGTTGTCATTCCATTTTTTGTTATCGCCTAAGATGAAGAAGATACCCCTATGCTCGCTCGCCGCGTCATAGTCCGTGCCGTTGAAATGATGGAAGTTCCATTTGAACGACGAGTACTTATCGTTTCGTTCTTTATAATCAAACTTCGTCCACCCTTCGATCTCAAACGGTTCTTCCGACAACACTTTCGTCCGGTCTTCCGAGTCGACTTCTAACACGTCGAACTTCTCGGTTGCGTCGGCTCCAGCTTTATGGTTCAACACGACGTCCATATATACTTGCATCCCGAGCTCTTGGGCGTGTTTCGTCGCCTCAAGCAGCTCTTGCTTCGTCCCATATTTTGTAGCGATGGTCCCTTTTTGATCAAACTCGCCTAAATCATACAAATCATAGACACCATATCCCGTATCCTCATCATTTTGACCTTTTGTGACAGGTGGCAACCAAAGTGCGGTGATTCCTGCTTTTTTCAACTTAGAAGCACGTTCTTTCAATCGCTTCCAATGCTTTTGGTCAGCCGGGACGTGCCATTCAAAAAATTGCATCATCGTATGATTTCGTTCCATCTTACTTCGCCTCGTTTCATATTTTTCAAAAATAAAATGCTAACGAATATTTACCCACGTCTTCACTTTTGAAAACAAAAATGTAAATAAAAAGACAGCTTTCATCAGAAAGCTGTCTTTGATGGACCCTGTAGGACTTGAACCTACGACCGGACGGTGTTGCGATAGGTAACGTTCCCCTTCGGCATTACCCGGAAGGCTAATTGTTTTCCCCCGCTTATCACTGTACGTGCGACTTTCACCGCATACAGCGACCCATCAATTGTTTAAGTTGATATTTAATGTGTGTTAGGTTTTGTAGTCTTGTGTTTTAGTTTTCTCATTTCATGAATTCCATATTTTATAGCCCATTTCTTGACTGCATTCCCGGATACCTCGAATTTCCTTCCGATTTCCAAATAAGATTCGGTTTGAATTAAATTCAGCAGAATTTCTTTAGATGGTCTGTTACTCTTCCTCTCGGAAGTCCTATAAGTAACAGCCTCCGAAGGTGTTCGGTTCTTATTACTCTTCCGCTTTTTCTTCTTTTCTTCCCGTAATCTCCGATGTTCGTCGATGTGACATGTTTTACATAACGTCACTAAGTTATTGACTTTATTGATCTTGTCTCCCTTTGCATTCGGATCGATGTGATGTATATCTACATCTCCGTTTCCAGTGAGTACCGTTTCACAATGTCGGCACTTACCTTTGTCTCTATTGAATACCATGGGTCGATTAATAAAGTATTCGAGAGTGTAAATCGTGTCGATATTTCTTGCAATCAAATCCGACATATTAGAGTGAGTCAGATATGGGTTTCTGGATTTCGTGAAAGGTGTTTTTCCGGTGATTTCTTGATATTTTCTCATACCATCGGTACTGTATATGTTTATCCATTGAGCAAATGCTTTAGGTTTAACAAAGTTACCGATACCTAATTTTGCGAGTCCCATATTATTATCGAGAAGTCTCCAAGATATTGTATATCTGTCCCCAAATCGATCGTGATATGGTATTAGGTTGGCACAGGTTTTCATCTTCACCCACTCGCCATTTCGTTTTTTCTTAGTAAGGAATTGTTCCTTCTTAATACTCCAACTTAGTGTGGTAAGTGCTTTACTGTACATAGTACAGAATCGGTAGAAGTTGTTTAGTCCTCGGACAATCGAATTATACCTCAAGATCGCGATGCCCATTTCCGTACTATTTACTCTACTTGATTTTCGTATATCCTTTAGCGCTTCTATTAACTTTCCACGTTTTTCCCTTAGCCTTTCAGAGTTGGGATAAGTTCTTAACGTGTAATTGTTGTTTTTACCGAGCGCTTTGACGAAATCAATACCCACGAAAACCGCTCTTTCTTTCGTTAGATCGGTTATTTTCGTCTTTTCCTCACTTAGTTCTATCTTTAGATTTCTCTTTAGATAGGAGGTACAAGACTTTTTCCATCTAATCGCTTCTTCCTCAGAACTGGTTAAAATAACCCAGTCATCAGCATACCTGATAAGGTATCCCTGTTTCAGGTTCGTCTTTTTGAGTTGCTTCATTTTGTAATCTTTTCTATACCCTTTGTGTTGGGTTTCGAATTCATCCCATTGTTTAGCAACCCAGTGATCAAAGTCGTTTAGATATACATTCGCTAGTAGAGTAGATATCGTACTACCTTGTGGAGTTCCTATTTCATTTCTTTCGGTGATATTCTCGATACCGGCTTTTAACATCTTCTTTATTATGGCTAGGACTCGTTTGTCACGTATACCCATCTTGTAAAGTTTATTGATTAGTATTTTGTGATCAATATTGTCGAAGTATCCTTTGATGTCCCCTTCGACTACCCAGTGACGTTGATTATACGTAGTGAGATATGAAAATCTCGCTAATACGTGTTCAATGCCTCTCATAGGGCGAAATCCGTAGCTGTGTTCGTAAAATTGTGCCTCACATATAGGTTCTATGATATTGGCTACCGCCGTTTGTATCACACGATCAATGATGTTAGAAATACCTAAAGGTCGGGTTTTACCGTTAGCTTTCGGTATTAGTACTCTTCGTACCTTTCCGGGTTCGTAATTCTCAAGTCTTTCGCGTATTGCGTCGAACGTGATCATAGCGTCTCCGTCTAAGAATTCTTGTCCGGATATTTTATCTACACCGGTAGTTTTGAATCCACTATTACTTTTGACTTTCCGAATCGCGTGAATTATATTCTCCCTATTGCATATAAGTTCGTAAAGTCCGGTAAAATTTCGTTTACCTTCTTTACTCTGCTCATAGAGATTATTCTTCATCGCTTTGAGGTCAGCCTCGCTAAGTTCATTGATTATAGTAGTCAGACATGTTCCTCCTCCCACCACAATACAAACATTTTATGGTTTACAACCGTTTCTTAGCGTACACACACATTAAATTATCAAAGTACAATTTGACTTTCCCCCTTCGCTCCGGCTACTTTCATAGCTTTCATCACTACTATGGGGATTCCGACTTCCTCGTTTAACGGTCATTTCCTACCGCTTATTGGCCCCTGATACG
Organism: Exiguobacterium sp. SH5S4; assembly: GCF_004337045.1. NCBI lineage: Bacteria > Bacillati > Bacillota > Bacilli > Caryophanales > Exiguobacterium > Exiguobacterium sp. SH5S4. Next base: position 863 of record NZ_SJUQ01000027.1, on the reverse strand, counting down.
GGTTTGTAATACCAACCGAGGATATCATACGTTCCTATATCATTAGCTGTTCATATCACTACTTAGGTGCCTGCTATACGTGCATATTCGATAAGGGAATCCGATTAGACCCTCCCAGTTATTCATCGTTCGTAATCGATGAATGCAGATATGACTACCCACAAAAGGATATCCGCCGAATATTAACCAAAGATGTTACCATCAATTGAGACATTTCACGTTTTCATTTCACAGGTTCGTCTAGGTGTGCTACACCGATTCTCACCATATAGTGTTTTTAGCCCCCCGCCTACTTCTTACCCATCCTATGAGCTACATAGGACTGTCATTTTTGGCGACTTCACCGAGCTTCTTACCTTTCGGTCGTATCAGACCTCCACGCAAGTCGGAGTATTAGGGTATTTTCACTGTAATCGCAGTGGACAACTGATTTCGTTGTCTTATCATGATATAAGTTAGGTCTTTTATAACAAAGAACCCGACGCTTTTCGGTCTGCATTTCTGCATACCTTGTACGTCAACGTATCGCACTATGAGCCGTCTGCTCTAACCAGCTGAGCTAAGGGTCCTTATTGGTAGCGGCGGAGGGAGTCGAACCCACGACCTCACGGGTATGAACCGTACGCTCTAGCCAGCTGAGCTACACCGCCACGTTGTTATACAGTAATAATATACTGAATGAAGCCGCCACTGTCAATGAAAAGTCATATGTACGAAAAAAAGTCCTACTACTTATTGAACTGAGCCCTGTTTTTCGGACAGTTTAATAAAAAGTGCGTCGTCTTTTATGCGGCGATCAGATGGCTCCGGTATTGCTCCGGAGTCATTTTTTTTAGGTTCCATTGCTTGCGTTCACTATTGTA
>NZ_SJUQ01000026.1:0-39536 GCF_004337045.1 Exiguobacterium sp. SH5S4 | reverse complement strand
TCGCCCCTATCTGTTTAGTCCGAAATGCGTGAACGAACCCATAAAAATGAGAAGAGGCCACCGTTAGCGAACAAGTCGCTCCCGGTGGCCTCTTTCTTATAAATCTACTGAGTTATGTCCCAGCCTCATTCTTGTTGACTAACATGATTGTTATCGCTCGTCCTTCCGGCGCCCATGCTTTCCGCAGGCAATCCCGGAGCCGCATCGCGACTCGCGTCGCTGCTGGGTCTCCGTTGGATTGCTTTCCTGCAGGAGTCGGGGCGCCATCGAACGAGCAACGCAAACGGTCGCCATCTAGCGGCCATTTGTCTTTTTCTGAGGCCTCGACGGCCGAAGAAAAAGCTCTGGATATGTTCTTCGTACCGGTTATTCTTCTAACGCTTTCCGTTCTGCCTCAGAGCGAGGATACGTGTTCGCTTGCCAATCGGCCCGGTAAATCGAATCAAGTTGCGTCAATCCGACCTCGTCATCATCCTTATCGGCATCCACACTCGGCGTCTCGTCCCACTTTGGTTCAAGATACGTATGGTCTTCTTTCCGGGCCCGGTCGTCCAATATCTTTTGAATCCCGACCCGAGCCACCGCCGCTAGTGCCAATCCGATTCCCGCTCGCACGAGCAATCGCTTCACCATAGCCTTCCCTCCTTAACGACCAAACCGATAAAGTGGCATCCCTTTCACGTCCGTATCGATCTTGAAGACCGAACCCGCATCCGGATGAGCGGCGAGCGCCTCGTCGTCCATGCCTTCCCGTGCCGTCGTGATTGCCAATTGTTTTAAGTCATCCCCGATAAAACTACACGACGTGACGTTCGGCGCCGGGACGATGACTTCAAGCACTTTTTCACCCGTCTCCGGATTCCACCGCGTGACGCGCCCGCCTGCAAAGTGGGCAATCCATAAAAAGCCGTCTTCATCCGACGTCATGCCGTCCGGGAACCCGTCCTCATTCTTGAAATCAATGACGACCTCACCTTCCCCGAGCGTGCCCGTTTTCAAATCGAACGGGAACTTGCGAACCGTCTCGGTCGGCGTATCGATATGGTAAAACGACGTATGGTCAGGTGACCACGTCAACCCGTTCGATAACGTCAATCCGCTCAACATGACCTCGGTCGTGCCGTCGCGGTTCAAGCGGAACAACGTCGCCTGCTCAGACTCGTCTTTTAAGTGGAGCGTCCCGGCGAAGACACGACCGTACGGGTCGGCTTTCCCATCGTTGAAGCGAAGGACACCTTCCGGGTCATCAAGTTCGACGAGTTTATCGAGTTGTTTCGACGTTTCATCCCACTCATAGATACCATCCTTCAATCCGACGATCACGCCGTCGGTCACTTTAGGGACGACAAACCCGACCTGCTGTCCCATATCAAACGAAGATAATTCATCTTCTTTCTCATCGTACCACCAGAGCGCGTGCCCTTCGATATCGACCCAGTAGAACCGCTTCAGTTCAGCGTCCCAGCAAGGCCCTTCCCCGAGCGTGTTTCTGACTCGAATCCATAACGTAGCGTTTACTGTCTCCATTGAATTGCCTCCACTCTCTGCTTTGATATCAAAAGACTATTCCCTGAGGGGGTAAGGACTATTCATCATTCACAAAAATGTTTAAAGATATTTCTCGTTTGACGCATTATACGCCCGGGCACGATAAAAGCGCTCCGAATCGGTTTCGATTCGGAGCGCTCGTTTATTTGGCGCCTTCGACGTTCATTTGTTTACTGCGTAATTGACCGCATGCCGCATCGATATCGGTCCCGTGCTCGAGACGCACGCCCGTATTGATGCCCCGTTTTTTCAAGACGTCGTAAAACGCCATGATGTCCTCGGTCGTACTCCGTTCGTACTGGATGTGCTCGTTGACCGGGTTGTATGGGATCAAGTTGACGTAAGACTTGTCTTTGATGTCATTGATCAACGCCGCGAGTTCTTCGGCATGTTCTGGCAAGTCGTTCACTTTCGAGAGCAAGATGTACTCGAACGTGATCCGTTTATTCGTCTTCTCGACGTAGTAACGGATCGCCGGCATCAGTTTATCGAGCGGGAACGCCCGGTTGATCTTCATGATTCTCGTCCGCAGCGCATCGTTTGGCGCGTGCAGCGAGAGGGCCAAGTTGATGCGCAGGTCAAGGTCCGCGAACTTGTAGATCTTGTCGGCGAGCCCACTCGTCGAGACGTTGATTTTACGAGGAGCGATCGCGAGACCGCGCTCGTCTTTGACGACACGGAGGAAGTCGACCAAGTTATCAAAGTTATCGAACGGCTCCCCGATTCCCATGACGACGATGTGGCTGACGCGGTCATCTTCACCGACCTCGTCTAAATAGTGTTGGACGGTCATGATCTGTTCGACGACCTCGCCGGCCGTCAAGTCGCGTGTTTTCTTCAAGAGGCCGCTCGCACAGAAACTACAGCCGATGTTGCACCCGACTTGTGTCGTCACACAGACGGAACGTCCATACTTATGGCGCATGAGCACCGTTTCGATATAATGCCCGTCGTGCAGTTTAAGTAAGAATTTGACCGTGCCGTCACCCGCTTCTTGTTTGACGAACAGTTCTTGTGTCGTCAGCGCATAGTTCGCCTCAAGCTGTTCGCGCACTTCGGGACGAACCGCGATCTCGTCGAGCCGTCTGACACGGTCGATGTAAAGCGAGTCCCATATTTGTCTGGCGTGGTAGGCACTGTATCCCCAAGATACGCAAGCGTCCGACAGCTGATCAAATGTCAGCCCATATATAGATGATTTCATTGTAATCTGTCCTTTCTTCAATCCGCATACGTACCATTGTAGCGGACGTGAGCGACAGGTGCAACGTTCTTACATAGGCGGGATCGGACGCGTCACGTGGCGTTCGAACGCGTAGGCGATGCGGATGAGGTCTCGTTCCGCATAGCTCGTACCCGTGAATGACAGCCCGAAAGGTGCCCCGCTCTGTTTGAGCTTGTATGGGATCGTGACCGTCGGGTGCCCTGCCTTCGCCGCCATATCGTAATTCAAGTCGTGTGGCAACGCCAGGGCGTGAAGCGTTTGTTCCATCAATAAACGATCGAGGCCGTCCGTTTTCGCGTGCCGGACGTCGGCTAAGCGTCGCTCTAGGTAGCTCGACTCGGTCAAACGCCCTAATAACTGATTCGCTTTCTCGAACGTAACTTGTCCATGCGGGATCGTTTCCGGGTGACGCTTGTTCCAGTCCATCAAGTCCTTGAGCGTTTCATATGGGAGCGCTGTCGTCGCCAAATACGCCTCAATCCCGAGCTTGAACTCATGGTAGAGGACGTCGCCTTGGTCAAGTCCGTCGTTTGACGGCAGGTCGACTTCGACGAGCTCGACCCCGCTCGCTTTGAGTAACGCCAGCGCTTCTTGATAGAGCGTCTGTTCTTCATCCGACAGTTCCGCCTTCACGAAACCGACGCGCATGCCGACGGCTTGACGCTCGTCGAGACACGTCCGGTACGGTGGACCGGCCGGCAGATGTGTCGTCGCCGGGTCCGAGTCGTCTTCCCCGCACATCGCTTCTAGTGCGAGCACCGCGTCGCGGAGCGTCCGCGCCATCGGACCAGCCGTATCTTGCGACCGCGAAATCGGGATAATCCCACTCCGGCTGATGAGCCCGACCGTCGGTTTGATGCCGACGATGCCGTTATGGACGCTCGGATGGATGATCGACCCGCTCGTCTCGCTGCCGACGGCGAGCATCGTCAAGTTCGCCGCAACGGCAGCCGCCGAGCCAGAGCTCGAACCGCCGACGTCGAGATTGTCACCATACGGATTGAGCGTCTGGCCACCGACCCCGCTCCATCCGTTCGGCATGTCCTCCGTCAAAAAATTGGCCCATTCCGATAAGTTGGTTTTGCCGAGAATGACCGCCCCATGCTCACGGAGGCGGCGGACGAGTTCAGCGTCACGACCCGCAAAGTGATGCTCGAGCGCCACGGCGCCGGCAGTCGTCCTCATGAGTCCCGCCGTCTCGATGTTGTCCTTGAGTAAAACGGGAATACCGAGGAGTGGCAGCCGGTCTCCGCGTCGGTAGGCACGGTCGGCCGCCTCCGCCTCGAACAACGCGTCCGGGTTCACTTGGATGACCGCTTTCAGTTTATCGTTCAAGCTAGCGATCCGTGTCAAATAGTAGGCCGTCACGTCCCGGGCCGTGAACGTCCCTTCTTTATAGCCGCACTGTGCGGTCTCGATGTCTAGTTCAAATAAGTCTTGCATCCAATTCCCTCCTTATAGGCAATGTTATTCGGTATTCGCTGAATGCATCGAATCCCCTTCTTTTTATCGCCATTGGATGTGCAACTTGATACACTAGAAGAAACGTTATTGGAGGTAGCCATGTCCCGCTCTTACATCCTTGTTTTACTGTCCGTGTTCGCCCTGTTCTTTCTACAATTGTTCGGGGATGATTTGCCGTGGGCATTCCCTGCGTCCATCGCCCTCATTATCTTGATTGTTGGTGCCACGCTATTTCAACTTCGGCGCACACCAAATCGTTGACGTTTAAACGAGACAGATGATATGATGCTGTCACCAACTACATATCGATATCTTGAGTGAACGAGAGACCTGGCTCTATGACTTCACAGCAACCTGCTTCGGCAAGGTGCTACTTCCAGCAAGGCATCGCCTTGGACGATATGACAAAACGCTCATGTCGATGACATGGGCGCTTTTTTTGGAATGAACATGAGGGGGATTTTATTTTGGAAAAAGCTACATTCGCAGGCGGTTGTTTTTGGTGCATGGTGACACCGTTTGAAGAACAGCCAGGCATCGAAGGCATCGTATCCGGCTATACGGGCGGACACGTCGACAATCCGACGTATAAAGACGTCAAGACAGGCACGAGCGGTCATTACGAGGTCGTCGAGATCACGTTCGATCCGTCTCAGTTCGCGTATGAGCGCTTGCTCGAACTGTATTGGATTCAGACTGACCCGACCGACGACGGCGGCCAGTTCCAAGACCGCGGGCAACAATATGCGCCCGCCATCTTCTATCATACGGAAGAACAACGCGTGAAAGCAGAACAGAGCCGCGACGCGCTCGCTGCGAGCGGAAAGTTCAAACAACCGATCGTGACGAAAATCTTACCGGCTGACGTCTTTTACCCGGCCGAAGACTATCATCAAGATTATCATAAAAAAAATCCGGCCCACTATAAAGCGGACCGGAAACAATCTGGCCGTGACGAGTTCATCGACCAGACGTGGACAAGCTGACAACGACGGGCCTCATACCCGTCGTTTTTTTAGCTCTTCGCGAGCCCTAACATAAAACCGGCGACCACGATCAGACCGATCCCCATAAACACGAAGACGCGTTCTTTCGACGTCTTTTCTTCTTTTAGCAAGTAAATGCCACCGAGTGTCGCGACGACGACGTTCAGTTGAGACAGTGCGAACGACGTGGCGATGCCGACTTCTCCGCTCGAGACGAACAACCCGAAGTTCCCGATCCCCCAGGCAAGCCCGGCGAAGATGTTCTTGAACGTCTTCGGATCAAACTTTTTCACATCTTTTTCACGAAGACTGAACAAGAGCGCGGCGATGAACATCCCGAGTGACTGCGGTAGGATGGCGGTGATGCCATCGACCTCAAAGTAGTTGGTGAGGACGGCGTACGTCACGTAACCGATGCTCGAAACGAGCAGCACGAGTAGCCCTTTTTTCAAAGCACTACTGCTGTCAGATTCTTTATGTTGTTGATATGACGTCATGACGGCCCCGATGATGATCAAGACGAGGGCCGAGAAGCCGAGCCATAGTTCAGTCGGCGTCTTCCAGTCCCCAAGGACGATGACCCCGAACAGTGATGTCCCGACAAGCTGCATCCCTGTACTGATTGGCATCGCTTTCGAGACGCTCAAAATTTGGAATGACTGGAATTGAAGGTATTGTCCGAGCGCCCAGAACACACCCGATATGAAACCAGTCACGATCGCGAGCGTCGTGAACTCTGGTTTGAAGACGAGCGCGATGACAGTCGCCATTACCATCGCGCCGATCGTCGTGCCGACCAATTGTTGAATCGGCTTGCCGCCGACAATAGATACGATAAGCGGGATACTCCCCCACATGAGTGCGGGCAGTAGCGCCAGCAAAATCATCTCCATATGTTGCACCTGCTTTCTTAATATAACATTCTGTCTGTTCTTCCCGGCTCTAGCGCCCAATAAACTTCAAAAATGATTTTCAAAGTTCTTTCGTTTTTCTTGTTGCCAAATCATTTATTAGAATGATATAATAATTTCCAACGGGGCATTAGCTCAGCTGGGAGAGCGCCACGCTGGCAGCGTGGAGGTCAGCGGTTCGAGCCCGCTATGCTCCATTCCTTAAGTCGGTCCACTGATGTGGACCGACTTTTTTCGTGTCCCCGCCTCGGTTTAAGTCGACACGAACCGGGTAATGATTGTAAGACATCATTTATCTTAAGGGGGACTTCCAATGAACCGAGCCGCTGTCGAAGAGACGATTTTGGCCGTGATCGATTGTATCCGAGCGAGCAATCATTGCTTCTCGAAATGTTTACAAGAAGAAGATCTGCTGATGGTCTCGGAATGCATCCGGTTGACGAAAGAATGCGCCGAAGTCGCCACGCTCACCTTGAACGCGCTCGAAACCGACTCGGCGTTCACAAGACCGATCGCGGCGCTCTGTGCGCAAGTGTGTGATACGTGTGCCGTCGAATGCGGGCGTCACTTGTACGACCATTGCCAACGTTGCTCTGAAGCTTGCTTGCGCTGCGCCGAGGCGTGCCGGCATCTCTCGGCCGCATGATCGCTTTCCCGTCTAACCTTGTGTTAGACTTTTTTTGTACAGATTTTTTGAGAAGAGAGGAACTTTTATGCCACATTCTATTCTAGCCATCGATGTCGAGACGGCCAATCGCGACAGTCGGAGCATCTGCTCTGTCGGTTGGAGTCTACTGACAGACGGTGAAGTCGTCGAGACGAACCAATGGCTCGTCAATCCTGAGGAAGACTTTGACCAAGGCAATATTCGCGTCCACGGGATTCGCCCGAGCGACGTCTGGGACGCCCCAGCATTACCCGAAGTGCTTGAACAGCTCTACCCGATTCTGAACGCCGTCGACGTCGTCATGGCCCATAACGCCGCGTTCGACATAGGCGCGCTCCGAAAAGCGATCGCCAAGTACGACTTGTTCTCTTTCCCGACGATTGAATACGGCTGTACCGTCAAGTTGTCCCGCAAGCTCTATCCGGGGCTACCGAACCATAAGTTGAACACGATGGCCGAGCATTTGAACGTTCCGTTCATCCACCACGATGCCGCCGAGGACGCCCGCGTCTGCGCCCTGCTCATGCGCGATATGATGGTCAAGACCGGGATCGCCGACGTGCGCGAGTTGCACCGCTACACGTCGGTCAAACTCGGAACGCTCGCTTATTGACGAAAGGCCCGACAGCTGTCGGGCCTTTCAGCGTTTGAAGATCCATCTCTTTTGGACGTAGTAACTCAATACGAACAATCCGCTGTCGACGGCGACCTTGAGGATGACCTCGCCGTCCCGAAACACAAGGAACAACACGTAGACGAGACTCGCCGACAGCGCCATCTGCACAGCGACCAACCCAAAGTATTTCAACATCGAGCGCTTCGCTTTCGATTTGAAGACGACTTTCCGGTTGACGTAATAATTGAATAACGAAGACACGATGCGCGCCAAAACCGTCGCCACGATGACATGGACTGATTCGAACCATGGATTCAATAAGAAGATCAACAACGCGTAAACGCCGATGTCCATTAAGAATGAAGCGACTGATGATAAAGAATAGGCCAAAAACATTCGATAAATGAGAATCGAATCGATGACTGGACGAAAATGCGAGGACGCGTTCTCGTCAACGTATACCGTTTCGATCGGTGTTTGATGAATCGGTACTTGCAGTCGTTTCGTGAACGTCAACATGTTCATCTCGAACTCATAGCGGTTGCCCGGAATATCAATCAGTTGCTTGGCGTAGCGGAGCGGAATCGCCCGAAGTCCGGTCTGTGTGTCGTTCAGCCGGAGACCGCTGCCGAGCAACATAACAAATCTCGTCATTTGATTGCCGAACCGGCTCCGGAACGGAATCGCAGGCGACGAGAAATCACGACAGCCCATGATCAGATGATGCGGCCACTTCACCCCTTCATCGTACAGGTTACAGACGTCCGCCGGCAGATGTTGTCCGTCCGCATCGACGGTGATCACGCCGGTCGTCTCAGGATATGCGTCGACGATGTGACGGAGCCCGGTCTTTAGCGCTGCGCCTTTGCCGGCGTTTTGTTCATGCTCGAGCACAGCGGAGACGTCCGCCTTTACGTCATCGAACACGACGCGGCACGTATCGGCACTACCGTCGTTCACGATGATGACATGGACGAACCCTTTGTCTTTCAACTCCCGGACCAGTGTGACGAGCGCCTGGTCAGGGTTATAGGCCGGTATTAACACGACATAGTCGTCTAAACGTTCCACGGCATGCATTTGCATCGCCACCCCTCCTTCTTTCCTCTTATACCCCAGTCAGACGAAAGTGATACCGGGACAAGAAAAAAACGTGATGGCTTTGCGCCATCACGTCAAATCAACGAGCTGATGATTCATCCGGTAAAGATGAGATAGGAAGAAACGGCGTAGACAAAAACGACGAGAACCGAAGGAAGGGCGTATCTGACTTTCGATGTCACGTCTTGTCGAAGCACGCTGTACATGACCAAAATCGATAGGATCGTGATCCCGATGGCCGTGACCAAGTGTGATGCCGACACATCCGCTAAAATCGACCCGTTCTGATAAAATACGTCCGACATGGCGATGATGAGCATGTTGAAGATGTTACTCCCTAGGATCGAGCCGAACGCCAAGTTGACGTTACCGAGTTTCAAGGCGACGAATACCGCGACCGCTTCAGGCAGCGACGTCGACGCCGCAATCAAGAAACTACCGACGAAGCTTGAGCCGAGTCCTGTGACGACAGCGATCTGGTCACCCGTGATCGACAGCGCCGTCCCGGCCGCCATGATGACGAGTGCCGCGATAACGAACCCGACGCCGGCTTGTTTCACTGAAATCGTATCAGTGACACTCGCACCGACTTCTTGCTCGACTTCGCGTTCGGCCGTCGGCTCTTGAGGCCGCTTCCCGATATAGTAAATCCCAATCGCATACAAGACGGCAATTAATATCGCGTCAATGCCAATTCCTAGTACCGTATAATCAATCCGGATCAGAAGCGCGACCATCGTGACGAGCGTCAACATCAATCCGAGACTGGCCGTATATAGGTGGTCTCGACTCGCGTCATTGAACAGCCGCTTTTGACGATAAAATAGATCGAACATCGCCAAAATGAAGATGTTGAACAAGTTCGAACCGAGCATGTTCCCGATCGCGATATCTGGGTTGTTGATCAAGACGGCGGATACGCTCGTCGTCACTTCCGGAAGTGACGTCGCCCCGGCTAACAGGACCGTCCCGACGAGCATCCCGCTCATCGTCGACTTCTCACTGATGACATCAGCGTACGTCGATAATTTGATGGCAGCATACACTGTAATCGCAGCGGCCAAAATAAAGTAAATAAATACCATATAAATTTTTCTCCCCTTTTCATGAATTCAAAAAGACCTTTTTATGGACGCCAAAAAAGCATCCATAAAAAGGTCTTGCGGACTTGGTAAGAAGCTCGATGGACCGAGTGCACATGCACCGTAATGACGACCCATCGACCACGTTCGTGGTCGCTACTCCCCTTCTCATGTTCACGATGAATATAACACGTTCAAGGTCACTTGACAATCATTTCACTTCAACAACGTGATGACGTCCTCAGACCGGAGCGCGGCCCGGTAAGATAATTCGTTGATTGCTTGCAAGACGGGAATTGACAAGTCTTGTCTAAGACCGCTTGCTTGCAGTTGGTCTTTCAGCATCTCGAGCTCGACCTGTTCCGCTTCAGAGCCGTGACGATAGCCTTCCCGCATCGACTCGTTCAACTCGTAAGCAGTTTGACAAAGCGTCGACGACTCTTGGAGCCAATCGTCTTCGTGGAACCCATGCCCGATCACATCGAACAGTTTGTTCAACTTCTCGTCACGGCCTTCTTCGACACCGTAGAACAGCAAATTCAACTCGATCTCAAATTCATCGATCAAACTCGTCGTCTGACTGAAAGGTTGGAGCGCGTGGAGCAGCTCATGATAGTACCAAGACTGATCACGAAGCGGTCGCTTGAACCGTCCCCACACCTGCTTGCCTTCACGCTCAATGTCGAGTCGGATCGAGCGCAGATTATGTAACTTGTCTGCCGCTAGAAGCGCGACTTCATCATACTGGAGCGTGTGCACTTTCTGAATCGTCATCCGCTTACGTTCTTCCCACGAGTGATGCTTCCCCGGTTCCGAGACGGCTTGGACTAACCGGGCGACTTCTCGTCCGAACTCCTGTTCAATCTCCTCGGCCGTCGTCAGCGTGTCTTCTAGTAAGTCATGGAGCAGTCCGGACGCTACGACCGGAATCGGTTGTCGGTCTTCGACGAGCAACATCGAGACGGCGACCGGGTGGGTCACATACGGAATGTTCGTCCCTTTGCGAAACTGCCCGTCATGACGGACGGCCGCAAAGCGTAAAGCCTCTTCGATCAGCTGGTGCACGACGTTTCCCCCTTCAAATTTGTTTACTCACTCCTTCCTGTTATACCCATGACTAGGACTTATCACTCACATCCGCATTTAAAATATAGGGTAATGGTCCTACCGGCAGACTTCATCAAGACTCGTAAATCATTTTCTTTGTCATTCCACCATCGACGACGAGGTTATGTCCGTTCACGAAATCGTTCATCGGATCGATCAAGTACGTAACGGCACGGACGATATCTGTCGTCGTACCGACCCGGCCCGACGGATGTTGACGATGGTCGACGTCTCGCAACGGGTCGTCGGACGTATGGATCCAACCTGGGCTGATCGCGTTCACCGTGACCGGTCGAGCCGCGAGCGAGACGGCCATCGAATTGGTCAATGCGACAATCCCACCTTTTGACGCTCCGTACGCTTCCCAGTCCGGTTCGTTTTGGTGCGCACGCGTCGAAGCGAGATTGATGATGCGTCCATACTCCGCGCCTTTATTTAGCGTCAAAAATGCTTTTGAACAAGCAAACGTCCCGACAAGGTTGACATCGATGACATGTTTAAACGTCTCGACGTCCAACTCTTCGATCGGGGTCTCAAGTGACGACACGCCCCCATTATTGATGAGAATATGCGCGACACCAAAGTCTTGTCCAATCTTCTTGAAAGTGTTGGACACGTCCTCATGGTTGCCTAAATCCATCTGCATGAACGTCACATCACGAAGCAACGGGTCCTCTCCGATGTCGAGTCCGATGACGCGATAAGACTCCGCAAAATGATGCGCGAGCGCGTAACCAATCCCTTGACTGACTCCTGTAATGATCATTGTCTGTTTCATCTTCTATCCCTCCTCGACATCATTTACCCGGAATGTGCTTACTTAAGTCCTGCCGCACGCCAAAGTGCTTGATCGGACGTCGTCGCGACCGTCGCTCCGGCCGCGAGTGCTTGCTCAACTTCGTCAAGCGACGAAATCAAGCCGCCCGCGAACACCGGGATCCCCGTCTGTTCTTTGACGAGCCGGATGTACTTAGGGACGAGTCCCGGCAAGACCTCGATATAATCAGGTTGCGTCCGATTGATTAACCGATAGCTTTTTTCGAGCGAGCTCGAATCAATCAAAAATAGGCGTTGCACCGTCTTGACATGTTTTTGTTTCGCTTTTAGGATCACATTTCCTTTCGTCGAGATGATACCGTACGGTTTATACGACTGACAAATATATTCGGTCGCGAACTCGTCGGCCTTCAATCCTTGGATCAAGTCGAGATGGACGAAGACCTGCTTGCCGTGCGTCTCAAGCAACTGAAAGACCGCATCGAGACGCGATATGTGGATCTCGAGCAAGACGCCGATGGCGAATTCACTTTTTAGAAAAATTTCCACATCTCGCATATCACGAAGCGCGGGCAAAATCGATTGGTTCTCAAACATTTAGCCGCCACACCCTTTCCATTTTCTTTCATTATTCGGACAAAGGCTTTATGAAATCAAGGTTTATGAATTCAATATAGCGGGAAAACGATTACAACTTGTGTGGAGGGGGACTCATCTTATGGTAAACGAAGTCGAGGTAAGGATTGAAACACCGACACCGGAGCAACATCAACAGCTCAGGGTCAAGGCGGGAATGCCAAAGCGTTCAGACAAAGGGACAATCAAAGGACTGGCCAACACGCTATTCGGTGTGTGCTTATATAGAAACGATGAGATGGTCGGCATGGGTCGCGTCGTCGGGGACGGGGGGATGGTATTCCATCTGGCCGATATCGTCGTCGACCCGGATTGCCAAGGCCTTGGGCTCGGGAAGCTGATTATGGAACATTTGATGGACTGGATCTTGAAAGAAGCGGACGAAACGGCCATCATCAGCTTAATTGCCGATATCCCGGCCGACGGGCTGTACAAACATTTCGGTTTTGACTACTCGCGGCCGGAATCGGTCGGCATGGAATATCAGTGGAATCAAGACTAGTCGCCGCGGACGGCGACTAGTCACAAAGGGGTGACGTATGGATTTATTGAATATTATCATTTTACTCGGTTTAGGACTGACCGTCATCTCCGTTCTTAGCCTCATCTTCGAGCGATTTTTCTTCCCGAGTATATTGGCATTTATCGCGATTGGGGTCGCCGTCGGCTTCTTCTGGGATGGGAACGAAGTGTTCAAGGTCGCCGGTGAGATCGGGATCATCTTATTGTTTTTCTTGCTCGGACTGAAGTTCCCGTTAACAGAGCTCGTCAAGCGGATGAAACAAGTGTGGAAAGCAGGCGTTTTAGACATCGCGCTCGCGTTCGGTGTCACCATCGGCATCGCTTTGCTGTTCGGGCTCGATTTTTCGCAAGCTTTCTTGATCGGGGCCGTCCTTTATGCGACGAGCTCGTCCATCTCTGCCCGGTTGCTCGAACGGAACACGGACAAGCACGAAGATATTAAAGAATTCGTGCTCGCCTTGCTCATCTTTGAAGACATCTTCGCACCGCTCATCTTGACCGTCGCTCCGTTCATCATTCAAGACGAACCGATCGCTTTCTCTGACATCGGCAAAGTGTTCGTCGGTTTTCTCGTGTTCGGTGTTTTGTTATTTGTCGGCTCACGCTTCGTCACGAAACAACCGAAGATCGCGAAGCATATGCTACTTCAGGACGATGCGAGCATCGGCTTGATCGGCTTGATCTTGTTCTTCGCGGGCATCGGCATGATATTCGGATTATCGGAGATACTCGGGGCGTTCATCGCCGGAATCATGTTGGCCGGCATTCACGACGTCAGACCGTTAAAACGTCTGACCGTGCCGGTCCGCGACTTATTCTTACCGATTTTTTTCATCTCATTCGGAATCTCAATCAACCTCGAGCAAGGAGTGATCATCAACACTCTCTTCTTTGTGTTGATCGTCTGGGGCGTGCTGTCGAAGTGGATCGTCGGGCGTGTCGGCGGCAGGCTGTACGGCTTGACGCGGATTCAAGCGAACGAGGCCGGTTTCTCGCTCGCACCTCGAGGCGAATTCTCGATTCTTTTCACCGCCCTCTCGAACGGGGCCATCAACTTGTTCGTCGGGTTATACATTTTCGTTTCCGCCATCATCGGCATCGTCTTGTTCCGCTTCTCTGAAAGTTTAGCAGCGAAGATGGAGCAGACGCTCAAAAGAGTCTTGCCCGAGGAAACCGATAGAAAATCTGACCAAACCGATAAAGGAGACTGAAAACTCATGGTTGAAGTTGCATTCGTATGTATTCATAATTCATGCCGCTCTCAAATGGCAGAGGCAATCGGACGCGATGTGCTCGGAGATATCGCCCGCGTCCATTCAGCCGGCACGGAAGATTATCCGGAAGTAAAGCCGCTCGCACTCGAGGCCGTCCGGGAGATCGGTCTTGATCCGTCGGGACAACATCCGAAACGGCTTGACGAGATTCCGGACCGGCTCGACTATTTGATCACGATGGGTTGCGGGGTCGAGTGTCCGTACGTACCGACGACATATCGGGACGACTGGGGGCTCGATGACCCTTCCGGTCAGCCGATCGAAGCGTTCCGGGAGACACGTTCGCAAATCATCACGAAGATGAAGCAGTTGCGCGTACAGATTCTGAACGACCATCCTGAACTTCATCAATAAACGGGCCCTCTTAGGAGGACCCGTTTTTTAGTCGCCGTCAAAACGATGACGCTTTGTTTGACCGTTTCCGCTTCCGCCACACGACGAAAGCGATGATCGCGATGACGAGAAGCGCGTACATCACGTATGAATACACGTCGAGATAGTCTAAGATCGATTCCCAGTTCTCCCCGACCCGAATTCCGATATAAATCAGAATCGAATTCCAGATCAACGTTCCGGCCGTGCTCAACAGCAAAAATTTAAGGAACGGCATGTTCGACATACCAGCCGGCAGTGAGATCAAACTCCGAACGACCGGCATCAGCCGACCAAAAAAGACCATCCAGCCGCCATAGCGGTCAAACCACGCGTCCGCTTTTCGGACGTCATCGATATCGAGTCGAATCCACTTCCCGTGCCGTTTCGTCCACCGTTCGATCTGTTCGACGTCTAAATACACTCCAATCCCATACAACAAGACCGCTCCTAAAATGGCGCCCACTGTCGCCGCCAAGACGACGACCCAGACGATCAAATTTGTTTTGACAGCAAAGAACCCACCGAACAGCAAGACGACCTCTGACGGGATCGGCGGGAACACGTTCTCGATAAAGATCATGAACGCGATGCCGAAATAACCGTATTGTTCAATGATACTGATCATCCAATCTCGCATAAATCCATCGACCTCCAATATGACGTATTATACCCGTCCATGAACGTCGGCAATCGTTCCGACGTGCTAAAATGAATCGACAACGACAAGGAGTTGAACCGACATGGAAGAGACAACACGCTGCCCTTGGTGCGGCACAGACCCGGACTACGTTCGGTATCATGACGAGGAATGGGGCAAGCCGGTTCATGATGACAAAAAACACTTTGAATGTTTGACGCTCGAGAGCGCGCAGGCAGGGCTCAGCTGGATCACCATCTTACGGAAGCGTGAGAACTATCGGCGCGCGTATGCCGATTTCGATGTCACGCGCGTCGCCGACTATACTGATGTCGACGTCGAACGGCTGCTGTCAAACGATGGCATCGTCCGTAATCGCCGCAAGATTGAAGCGTCGATCAACAACGCCAAACGATTTCTCGAGATCCAGCACGAGTTCGGTACATTCGATGCGTACATCTGGTCGTTCGTCGACGGGAGCGTCATCAACAACGACTGGACGTCGGTCGAAGAGGTTCCGGCGACGACGGAGCTATCGCATCGCTTGAGCACAGACTTGAAACGACGCGGCTTTAAATTTCTCGGCCCGACGACCGTTTACGCCCATCTGCAAGCGACCGGTCTCGTCAACGACCATCTGATCAACTGCCCCGCTAAATGATTTTTTGTTATTTTAGTCAATGACGAAAAATAAACGTGCAGCCGATTCAATTTTGTGACAAAATCTTGTCAAGGTATAAGATATAGATTTTGAAAACGTTTTCACAACTGAATGAGGGGGCTGTTACATGAACGGGATTTTAGTTTCCATAACGATTTACATGGTGCTCATGGTCGTACTCGGCGTCGTCGCCTATCGCCGGACAGAGAGCATCGGCGACTATATGCTCGGAGGACGAGGGCTCGGTCCAGGCGTCGCCGCCTTGTCGGCCGGGGCATCTGACATGAGCGGTTGGCTACTGATGGGCTTGCCGGGCGCCATGTTCGCGACCGGCCTCTCGAGTGGGTGGATCGTCATCGGGTTGACGATCGGCGCCTACTTGAACTGGCTCCTCGTCGCCCCGCGTTTACGCACGTATTCATATTTGTCGGAGGATGCGATCACGATCCCAGACTTCTTCGAGAAGCGGTTCAAAGATTCTCGGGGCACACTGCGGACGTTCTCAGCCGCCGTCACCTTGATTTTCTTCACACTGTACGCGACGAGCGGCTTCGTGGCCGGCGGCCGGTTGTTCAACGCCGTCTTCGGCATCGAATTTGTGACGGGCGTCTTGATTTTAGCGTCGATCATCATCCTCTATACGTTCATCGGCGGGTTCCTCGCTGTCAGTTGGACGGACTTCGTCCAAGGACTGATCATGTTGTTCGCGCTCATTTTCGTCCCGGCGATCGCGATCACGGCGACCGATGGCGTCTCGAACGCGCTCCAAACGATCGGTGATATCGATTCGGCGCTGCTCGATCCGTGGACGGGCCAATCGTTCATCGGGATCGTGTCTTTATTCGCCTGGGGGCTCGGTTACTTCGGACAACCACATATCATCGTCCGCTTTATGGCCATCAAAAAATTACAAGATATTAAGACGGCCCGCCGGATCGGCATCTCGTGGATGCTTTTCACCGTCGTCGGGGCGATGGCGACCGGATTGATCGGTCTCGCCTACTACACGCAGCAAGGACTTGAGATCGACAATCCAGAAAATATTTTCATCAATCTATCAGACCTATTATTCATCGACTTGATCACGGGCGTGTTACTCGCGGCACTGCTTGCCGCCATCATGTCGACCATCTCGTCGCAGTTGCTCGTCTCGTCTAGTGCGGCGACGACCGATTTCTATCAGAAGTTTTTCCGCAAACAGGCAGGTGACCGTGAACTCGTCATGGTCGGCCGGATCACCGTCATTCTCGTCTCGGTCGTCTCGATTTGGCTCGCCTTCGGTGCCGATGATACGATCTTGAACCTCGTCGGCTACGCTTGGGCCGGTTTTGGTTCCTCGTTCGGTCCGCTCATCTTGTTCAGCTTGTTTTGGAAGCGGACGACGCGCCAAGGCGCACTCGCCGGCATGTTGACGGGCGCGTTCATCGTCATCGTCTGGAAGAACTTCGCCAGCGACTGGTTCGGGACCGTCGGTGAACTGTATGAGATGGTTCCAGCGTTCTTCTTATCGGCGCTTGCCATCTATGTCGTTAGCTTGATGACACCGCCACCGAGCACGACAATCACGAACGAGTTTGAACAGATGGAGCACATATTGAAAAAAGAAGGCATCTGAACCGCACAAAGTACCGGGATCCACTACCCCGGTACTTTTTTGTCTGTCGTGACAAAAGGAGATTTAGCGCTTTTGCCGAACTCCTCTATATACACATTCGATTTTAAACGAAAGGAAGTGACCACTCACTTGAAACGAGTGATCTTGCTAAAACAACCTGCCCTACTTTTGTCCCTCCTTTTCCTGTTCGGCTGCACCTCAGCCGATGTCGAAACTACGCAACCCGAGCAAACTGAGAATCCGCCGGTCGAGACGGAACAACCGCTTGAGACCGTGCCCGAAGAACCGGAACCGGTCGTGACGACGACGTCCATTTACGCGATCGGCGATATTTTATTGCACGACTCCGTCTACAACGCCGCCAAGAGCGGTGACGGCTATGACTTCACCCCCGCGTTTGAAAAAGTTGCGCCCGCTTTGGCCGAGGCCGACATTACCGTTGCCAACCAAGAGAGCATGATCGGCGGCAGTGACATCGGGTTGTCGAGTTACCCCGCCTTCAATAGCCCCTACGAGATCGGTGATGCGTTGCAAGAAGCAGGCATCGACCTCGTGACGACAGCGAACAATCACACGCTCGACCGCGGCGTGAAAGCGATTGAGAATTCAATCGCCTACTGGAACTCAATTGATATGCCGTATACCGGTTCGTTCTTATCCGAAGCAGATAAAGCCAACGTCCGGACGCTGACCGCGAACGACATCTCGTTTGCGTTCCTCGCCTACACGTATGGGACGAACGGTGTCGTACCGAAGCAGCCGTATCACGTCAATTACATTGACGTCGAAGCGATGAAACGAGACATCGAGGCAGCCGAACAAACCGCCGAGCTGACCGTCGTCGCACTCCACTTCGGGAATGAGTACGAGCCGCTCCCGAACGAATCGCAAGAAACACTCGTCCAACAACTGTCCGATTTTGGTGTCGATATCATCATCGGCCATCATCCGCACGTCCTGCAGCCGACGGCCTGGGTCGACGGCGCTGCAGGCAATCGAACGTTCGTCGCCTACTCACTCGGAAACTTCTTGTCTGGCCAGCAAGGCGATGAGCGGAATACGGGCGGCATCGTCGGTATCGACATCGTCAAGACGACCATCGACGGCGAATCGACGTTTGAGCTCACGAACCCGATGTTCTATCCGACGTTCACACGGCAATCGAGCGCGGGCCATTTCGAGGTCGTCCCTCTCCAGTCCGCCAAACCTGAGCTATTCAACGAGACGAGCGAGCATATGAAACAATGGATGCCAGAACTCGAGATCATTCAGTGACGAACCACTTTTCATAAGTGGTTCTTTTTTTTTTAGGAAAACCATTGCTTTCCACCCCAGCATCCTTTAATGTAAGTTGTATATTTATAAAAACAGATGAATAATTATGTATAAGGGGTGCAACGAAATGAAACAAAAACTCGTATTAGCTTATTCAGGTGGATTGGATACTTCGGTCGCCATCAAATGGTTGAACGAACAAGGGTATGATGTCATCGCTTGTTGTTTGAACGTCGGGGAAGGCAAAAATTTGGAGCATATCCAACAGAAAGCGCTCAAGGTCGGCGCCGTCAAATCAGTCGTCATCGATGCCGTTGATGAGTTCGTCAATGACTTCGCCCGTTACTCGATGCAGGCTCACACGATGTACGAAGGTGTCTATCCGCTCGTCTCCGCCTTATCACGGCCGCTCATCTCGAAAAAGCTAGTCGAGGTCGCACAAGCCGAAGGAGCCGTCGCTGTCGCTCACGGCTGTACCGGCAAAGGCAACGATCAAGTCCGGTTCGAAGTATCGATCCACGCGCTCGACCCGTCGCTCGAGATCATCGCACCGGTCCGGGAATGGAAATGGTCGCGGGAAGAAGAGATCGCCTACGCCGCCAAACACGATATCCCGATTCCGATCGTGCAAGCAGAACCGTTCTCGATCGACCAAAATATTTGGGGTCGTGCCGTCGAGTGTGGCATCCTCGAAGACCCGTGGGCCGCTCCGCCAGCAAGCGCCTATGAATTGACGGCGCCGCTCGAGGATACGCCGCATGAACCGACGTACGTCGAGATCGAATTCAAACAAGGCGTCCCGGTCGCCCTCGATGGGAAACCAGCGACGTTCACGTCGATCCTTGAACAATTGAACATCGCCGCCGGCGCCCACGGGATCGGCAAGATCGATCATATCGAGAACCGGGTCGTCGGTATCAAGTCGCGTGAAGTGTATGAGGCACCTGGGGCGATGACGTTGATCACGGCACACCACGCGCTCGAGGCGTTGACGCTCGTTCGTGAAGTCGCCCATTTCAAGCCGATCGTCGAACAAAAATTGACCGAGACGATCTATAATGGCCTGTGGTATTCACCGCTCACGAAAGCACTCCTCGCTTTCATCGATGAGACACAACAGACGGTGACCGGAACGGTGCGGATGAAACTGTTCAAAGGTCAAGCCATCGTCGACGGACGGAAGTCGCCAATCTCGCTCTATGATGAACAACTTGCCACGTACACGTCAGCCGATACGTTCGACCAACAGGCTGCCGTCGGCTTCATCAAACTTTGGGGCCTACCGACAAAAGTCCAGGCCGAAGTGTTAGCCGAGAAAGGATTGATGCCCCATGAGTAAACTATGGGGGGGACGGTTCGAGCAGACAGCGAGCGAATGGGTCGACGAGTTCGGTGCCTCGATCCATTTCGACGCCCAGCTCGTGCTAGAAGATATCGAAGGGAGCATCGCCCATGTGACGATGCTCGGGGACCAGCACATTTTAACCGCTGACGAGTCCGAACAGATCATCGGCGGTCTGAACACCCTCGCTGAGAAAGCACAAGCCGGCGAGCTGTCGTTCAGCGTGTTCCATGAAGACATCCACATGAACCTCGAGTCGTTACTTCGCGAGGAAATCGGTCCGGTCGCCGGGAAGATGCATACGGCGCGCAGTCGAAACGACCAAGTCGCGACCGACATGCACCTATATTTGAAGCGTCGCGTCGGTGAGACGATCGAAGGCATTGAAGCACTACAGACGGCGCTCTATAACCATGCGGCAAACAACGTCGAGACGATCATGCCTGGCTACACGCACTTGCAACGGGCGCAACCGGTCTCGCTCGCCCACCATTTGCTCGCTTATTTTTGGATGCTCGACCGTGACAAGGAACGCTTCAGTGACAGTTTGAAACGGATCGATATGAGTCCGCTCGGTGCCGGCGCGCTCGCCGGGACGACGTTCCCGATCGACCGCCATCGGTCGGCCGAGCTGCTCGGTTTCAGCCGGGTCTATCCGAACAGCCTCGACGCCGTCAGCGACCGTGATTTCATTTTAGAATATTTGTCGAACGCGTCACTCCTGATGATGCACTTGTCCCGGTTTTGTGAGGAACTGATTTTGTGGAGCAGCGAAGAATTTAAATTCATCACGATCTCAGACGTGTTCTCGACTGGTTCGAGCATGATGCCGCAAAAGAAAAACCCCGACATGGCCGAGCTCGTCCGCGGCAAATCGGGTCGCGTCATCGGTAACCTGATGGGTCTACTCACGATCATGAAAGGTCTGCCGCTCGCTTACAACAAGGACTTGCAAGAAGATAAGGAAGGTATGTTCGACACGGTCAAGACACTTCAAGGTAGTTTGAGCATCATGACCGGCATGATTCAAGACATGACGTTCCACGCCGAGACGATGAAACAAGCGACCGAGCGCGATTTTTCGAACGCGACCGAGCTCGCCGACTACTTGACCGCGAAAGGACTGGCGTTCCGCGAGGCCCACGAAGTGACGGGTACGCTCGTCCGCTACTGTATCGAGCAGCGCCTCTACTTGTCAGAGCTTCCTTTAGAGACGTATCAAACCCACTCCACTTTGATCGGGACTGACGTCTACGAGGCACTCTCACCGGTCACGGCCGTCAAACGCCGGAATAGCTACGGCGGGACCGGCTTCGATGCGGTACGGACGCAACTTACGGAAGCGGCCACCAAACTTCATCAACCAACGAGTTGACACGAAAGCACCTGGCCACTCATGACCAGGTGCTCATTTTATGCTTGCCAACGTAAATCACTAGATGTTAACCTATATATAGTCAACGTTAACAGAAAAGAGGTTTACATATGAAGATTCATGATTTGACACAAGTGGCCATCGGTGCCGCATT
Source organism: Exiguobacterium sp. SH5S4 (assembly GCF_004337045.1). NCBI lineage: Bacteria > Bacillati > Bacillota > Bacilli > Caryophanales > Exiguobacterium > Exiguobacterium sp. SH5S4. The sequence continues at coordinate 18,186 of NZ_SJUQ01000026.1, read as the reverse complement.
GCTGGCTAGTATCGGTTCTGTCGCCATCCCGATTGGACCCGTCCCGATCACGCTGCAAATGCTCGGCATCATGACGATCGGCGCCATTCTCGGTGCGAAAAAAGGCGGACTCGCCGTCGTCGTCTATCTACTTCTCGGAATGATCGGTCTCCCGGTGCTCAGCGGTTCCGGCGGCTTGGCCCCGTTCGTCGGCCCGACGGTCGGTTATTTGATCGCGTTCCCGCTTGCCGCTTACTTGATCGGGTGGTTGTCAGAACGATATCGCTCTTTCCCCGCCCTTATCGCCTACAACCTGTTGATCGGTCTCGGCTTCGTCTATCTCGTCGGCAGCCTCGGCCTCCAAGCCGTATTCGGTCTATCGTTTATCGATGCGCTTAAAGTGAACATCCCGTTCATCTTCGGCGACGTCATTAAAGCGGTGCTCGCCGCAGCCATCGCCGTCAAAGTCTCGGCAAATTCGCAAGTCCGACATTTACTTGCTTCGTGAGTGTTCAAACGTTTCGCCTTCTCCCTTATGTGGAACTTATATAGTATGGAAGGGGGGTGTCCTTATGAGCGATTCAACGTTTAAAAAACGCTTGATGAAAGCGACCCATCTCCATCGCTCCACAAAAGGACCAAAGCGCGGCAAAGATGAATCGCGTCATGAGAAACGCGACACAGAGGCGTTCGAACGACGACTCCGTGAAGCGAAGAGCAAAGTCGGCGAAATCCAAGAGAACATTGATCATATTTCTAGACGCTAAAACCCCGTCCACGGACGGGGTTTTGTTGTCATTTCTTTCGTCGCGGCCGGATGAACAGTGCGACGATGAACGAAAGCGCCAGGACGACGAGCAGTCCGAGAGAGATGTCATTGAAGCCGAGCAAGTTGAGGGCGACGCTGATGGCGACGGCGACGTAAAATCCGCCGAGCGCTTTCTTGACGAGCTGCGAACTGAACCGCTGCAACTGCTTCGCACCGATCGGCGAACCGATCATCGCACCGGCAATAAGCGCCAAACCGTGCCAATAGTTCGTATCGGCACCGGCGACCGCGTAATTGATCACGCCCGAGACGACGATGAGGAACGCCGCGGCGATACTCGTCCCGACGGCCCGTTTCATCTCGGTATTGAGCAGCTTGACTTGGAGCGGGGTCAACACGAACCCGCCGCTAACGCCCATGAGTGACGAGATGAATCCGCCGAACAGACCGATAAAACCGAGTCGTGGCAAAGATTCCGATCCGATACTTCCCTCCTCATGTTGCTTCGAACGGAAAAACGAGACGGCGAAGTATGTGAGTAGCGCGATGTAGGCGAGCGAGATGACCGGCTTCGCACCGTCGAGCGTCTCTAAGTAAAAGACGAGCGGCGTCGCCACCCACGTCCCGACAACCCCGAACGCCCCAATCAAGAGGGCGTGTTTTGGATTGACGTTCTTCAGTTTGAGATGTGAAATCGTACCCGCCGTCGTCGATCCGAGCGTGAGCATCAAGCTGAGCGCGATGGCCGCACTCGCTTCATATCCGAAGACGAGTAAGAGCGGCGTGAGTAAGATCCCGCCCCCGATGCCGAAGAATCCGCTCAAAATCCCGATGAGCGTTCCGAGCAGTAAAAATGATAATAACGCAGTGACATCCATATAGAACCCTTCTTTCATTCATTCTCGTTAGCAATCATATCAAAAAGGAGCGCAAGATGCGCCCCCACTCATAACGACCGCTCTAAAAAATCGAACAGTTTCTGACGGTACTCGGTTTGGAACGACCGGTTCGACGCCACGTGCCCGTCATTGTCGGTCACCCATAGCTCGATCCCGTCGTTTCGCTCGGCCAACTGCTCACTTTCTGACACCGGGATGGCATCGTCGCCTTTCCCATGAATGAGCAGGATCGGGGCCTCGATTTGAGCGACATCTTCAATCGGGCGAACCAAATCGGCGTCCAGCCCCGTGAACCACGGGGTCACCGTCATGATGACCGGTGTGAACGGTACGTTCGGCAAATCGCTCCATATCGGCAGATTCGTCTCGAGATAACCGCGAAGATCGCTGAACGGACTGTCGGCGATGACGGCCGCGACATCCATCTCATCGGCTGTCGCGAGTGCCGTCGCCGCTCCCATCGATACGCCGTATAGGACGATCGGTCCATCCGTCCGCTCATTCGCAAAATCGATGGCGGCCATCAGGTCCGTCTGTTCTTTCGCCCCGACCGTCACGCGGTCTCCTTCCGAGATGCCCGAGCCACGAAAATCAAACGTCAAAAACTGGTAGCCTTGCTCATGGAACTCAGGGATAAGTTCTTTCAGCGGCAAGTCGGACTGCTCGCGGTTTTTCCCATAACCATGGGCGAAGACGATCGTTGCCCGTGGCGTCGGATGAGGGATCCACCAACCGTACAGGTCACTGTCATCCTCTGCCTGGATCGTCACGTTCTCATATTTGATGCCGAGCGCCTTTGGCGTGAACGTCAGCGTCTCCCGCACCGGCGACGTCAATTGGTCGCCGATATGGGCCGAGATGCCGACGACGGCCAACATGGCGACGGTCACCACGACACTTACCGCAATTCCTATATATTTTCCCCATCGACTCATCGCCCGACTCTCCCTCATCTTCAAAATATTGCCCGATCGTTTCATCGGAGCCAGCTCCGTAACGCGATCAAGGCGTGTTGCACCGGCTCCCATGTCGACGCCGGGATCAAGTAACACGTTGCTTCATGGATCACGAACGTCTTGACGTCCGCCCGCTTGACGATGTTCTCCCCGATGGCACCGAACGGGTCGCTGTTGACGTCCGTATGTTCAAACGTCTTCCACACCCGCTCGCCATTCTCGTATACGGCGCAACCGAACTGCTTCACCGGTCCGTCGATCCCATATTCGGCATAATGCCATAACGTCGTCGCGTCGAGCGGCGACCCGAGATGGAGGATACGAGCGTCTCGTTCGACCATTTTTTCGATCGGTGACCCTGGTCCGAATCCGATATCGGTCGTGTGATTCGCGACCAGTTGCCCGGCGTCACGACCCCAGGCCGCGACCGACCACATCGGATGCTCGCTCCGGTGTACGTCCGGATACGTCCGGAACAGCTCAGGGACGCGGCCCATGCCGCGAGTCGCCGTCTTCCGTTGATCATAAGCAGGCATCTCGGCTCGGATTTCGTCCCACCACTCGCTTGGGACGGGCGGCGCTTCCCATTCAGCCGGGTCCGAGTTATCCCCGCTTTGAGTCGCCATCATGATGAGCCCGGTCGGCCCGACGACGTCTTGTAACGCTTCGATCACCGCCTCCGGTCCGCCGCAAACCCACCCGAGCTTGGATAACGAGCTGTGGACAAATAATGAATCTCCTGTCTGAATGCCCACTGCACGCAACTGGTCAGCCAAACTTGAACTTGTTACCATATGTTTCATCGGTTTCACTCCACAACGAGCTGGATCGTCGACCCGCTTCTTGATTTTTTCACTTCGATCCGCGCATCGACGCGGTCTTTCAACTCTTGGACGTGGCTGATGACACCGACGAGCCGTCCGCTCGACTGCAGCGACATGAGCAACTCGATCGCCTGGTCGAGCGATTCGGCGTCGAGCGTCCCGAAGCCTTCGTCGATGAGCATCGTCTCGAGGCTGACACCACCGCTCAGTTGCTGGACAACCTCGGCCAATCCGAGCGCGAGTGCGAGCGAGGCTTTGAACCCTTCCCCGCCCGACAAGTTTTGGACGCGTCGGGATTGTCCCGTATAGGCGTCAAAGACCAATAGTTCGAGTCCAGATTTTGCGTTCCCTTTCGCCGTCTCGACTTTTCGCTCGAGTTGGAACTGCCCACTCGTCATCAGATCAAGATGAATGTTGGCCGCATGTAAAATCTGATCGAAGAACGCGGTCTGCACATACGTCTCGAACGTCAGTTTCTGTGGGTTCAAACCACGACCCGTGTCGGCAATCAGTTTGACCGTCTCGAGATTGCGTTGCTCGTCTGCGGTCTGGTCTCGAAGCCGGTCCCATTCCGAAATGACATGGCGATGGCGCTTCAATTGGCTGTCCGCTGTGACGAGTTGTTCCGCCAATGCGTCGAGACTTACCTGCGCTGTCGTCAATCGGTCGTTTAACAGAACGAGATCCGGTTTGACCGCATCACCGATCTTGTCGGTCAATGCGTTGAAGCCATGTTCGAGGCGGATCCCGTCTGCCTGTTCTTCCGCGAGTTGTTCTTGCAGCGACGACACCGTGTCGATCTGTTCGACGTGTGTCAAAAAGACGTCACGGCTCAATTCGTTTTTCGCTAGCGACTCCTCGAGCTCGGTCGCGGTCTGGTCAAAACGTTTCTGCTCGAGGTCGAGCCGTTCGTTTAGAAGCCGCAAACGTTCTGCTTCAGTCCACTTCAAGCGTGTCACGTCCTCGAGTTCGCGTTCATACTGCGCGATAACTTGCTGCAACCGGTCGAGCTGCGTCGATTGCGCGTCACGTTCGGCTTGCAGTTGTTGAAGCGAGGCCGCATCCGGTTGCCGCATCACTTGCAGCCGTTCTTGGACGGCTTGCAACCGCTCGAGCAATTGCTGCCGTCGCTCCGTCAGTTCGCGTTTTTCTTTCTCTAATCGTTTTAGTTCTGTCATGACCGTGCGGTACGTGCGTTCCGCTTGAGCACGCGCCCGCTCTTCATCTCGAAGCGAACGGATGAGTCGCTCTTGCAGAGCGATCGCCTCCTGGACCGACCCGGACAAGTCGAGTGCCTGTCTTGACGATTCGAGTTCGCCTCGGACTTCTTCAGCCTGTTGCTTCAACGCCCGATAGTCCGCTCTCGCCTCGTGCAAGGCCGCCTCATATTGTTTCAGCATCTCCGTCGCGGCGACGAGCTCGCCTTGGTCACTCGTCACCTCGTGCGACGCGACCGTCCCATGGGTCCGCGATCCACATACGGGACAAGGCTCACCGTCGACGAGCGTCACACTGAGCTTCTGTGCCCATAACGCCTGCTCTTCATGCATGAACTGCTCGACGATATCCGACTGGGCCTTGTGACGCCGTTGCGCTTCCTTGCCGTTGCGCTCACACGATGCGAGCCGCTCCGTTACAGCTTGAAATCTTGCTTCGAGTTGCGTGTGTGCCGTGAGCCGGTCATACTTTCGTTCAGCTTCGACGAGACGGTTCGGTGTCGTTTCCTGTGCGAGCTCTGCTGACAACACCTCTTCCTGCCGTCTCAGTTCGGTTAAACGAGAATCGTCCTTGAAGACAGCGAGTTGGTCGGTCAAGCGTTTCAACTCGTCTCGCTCTGTCACGGCGGTCTGCCATTCGTCAACGAACGGAAGCATGTCATCGATGGCTTTCAGACGGGCGGTGATCGTCTCGACTTCTTGCTTCGAAGTCGCGATGCGCTCCGTCTTGGCGTGGAGCTCGTCTAGTTTGCTCGCGTATTGTGTCAACCGTGTTTGAACACCGTCGATGTCATGATTTAGCCGTTCGATATCTTGTCGATTCGCCAAGTAGCGATCGTATAACGGCCGGACACGGCTTGACGCCTCCAACCGTTCAATCAATCGGCGGCGCTCCATCCGATCGGCTTCACCCGATTTGTAGCGTTCAAGGGCGCGTGCCTGCTCGTCACGTTCGACGAACAAACGGACGAGCGCGTTCGCCTGTTCGAGTTCGCTCCGTATCGCATCGACCCGTTTCGATTGTACGTCCCGTTCGCCTCGTAACGACTCGGTCGCCGTCAGCAGGCGCTCTTCTCTGGCCTCGAGCCAGTCCTGAATCTCCGGCAAGTTACGCTCGGCGACGGTTTCGATGTCATCGTCTTCAAGTTCAAGCAGCTTCAAGCGTGTCGTCTCGGTCGCCCACTCGACTTGTTTCCGATACTTGCCATACCGCTCGACCCAATTCTCTTGAAACGCTCGATACGCCTCGGTCTTAAAGATCGACTGGAGGATCTGTTGTTTCTTCATCGAGTCCGAGTCGAGTAGTTGGCGGAACTGGTTTTGCGGGAGCAGCAGGATTTGGCTGAACTGCTCATAATCAAGTTGCAGCAACGATTCGATCTGCTGCTCGACATCCCCGACTTTCGTCGCCAGCGGTTTCCAGCTGTCCGCCCATTCATAGAGGACCGCCTCATGCGGGATCGGTGTCTTATTTTTCGGGTGCGGTTGTTGGGGCTGGCGGACGATCCGGTACCGTTCCTCACGAATCGTGAACGAGAAATCAATCTCCGTCTTTCGTTCCGGTTCGGCGTATTGGCTTCTAAAATCGCTGGCGTTCCGGAGGGCACCGCTCGCCCGTCCATACAAGGCGAACGTCATCGCATCAAAAATCGTCGTCTTGCCGGCGCCGGTTCGTCCACTGATGACGAACATCGAGCGCCCTTCAAGCTGTGTGAAGTCGATCTGTTCTGTCTCGGCGTAAGGACCGAATGCGGTGATCGTCAATCGTTCAGGTCTCATATCGGTCCATCTCCTTCCACGAATCGTCGTACCGTCTCATCGGCGTCTCGGCCATGGACAGCTTTATAGAACTCCATATAGACGTCCTCGATTGACTGCCGTTCGAGCGTCTCACGCTCGAAGCGGGACGTCTCGTCTTGGCGGCGCAACAGTTCAAGCTCGAGATGCAAGATGTTCGGATAGACGGTCCGCAGTTTCGCCATCGGGTCGAATAAGGCAGACTCGTCGGTCAAGACGATTTTCAAGTAATCATCCGTTTTCTCGTCTTGATAGAACACCGGATCGAGTAGTTCATTCAACGTGCCCGTCAAGATGCGCAAGTCGCGTCTTGCTTGAAGCGGACGACGTCGGCGCGTCCATCCTCCGTCCCATTCGATGACGTCGACCGATTTCACGTGGTTCGCCTCAGAGAATGAATATTTCATGAGCGAACCGCTATAGGCGATCTTGTCGTCGCGGAGCGCGTCGCGGTTATGGAGATGGCCGAGCGCCGTATAACCGAACGGTTCGTATAGTCCTTTGGCGACTTGTCTGGCCGTGCCGACCGACAGTTGCCGCTCAGAGTCGGTCTCGAGACCGCCGGCGACGAAGCTGTGGCCGACCCCGACCGCTCGGGCATCGATGGAACCGAACGATTCGACGACGGCCGTGAGCGCGTCGTGATGGGTCCGGATCGTCTCGTCTTGCAGCGTGTAGCGGATCCGGGCCGGTTCTAAAAACGGCATCAAGTAAAACGGGATGCCCGCGACGATGATCGGTCCCGCACCCGGCTCATACTTCCCGACGATATGGAGCCCGACTTTCGTCAACAGTTTCGAACTATATTGGAGCCGTTCGGCCGAATCGTGGTTGCCGGCGATTGCGAGCACGGGGATGTTCCGCTCGAGCACGAGCGCTTGCCACATCTCGTCAAGCAAATCGACGGCTTCAACCGGGGGAACGGACCGGTCGTATAGGTCTCCCGCGACGACGATTGCGTCCGGCTTCTCCTCGTCGACAATCTGTAAAAACGATTCAAATAAAATGATGCGTTGATCTTCTGTCATATGGCGGCCGTGGACGATTTTTCCTAAATGCCAATCGGCCGTATGTATCCATTTCATTCGTCCTCACCTCTCTTCCCATTCTAGCATTTTTCACCGCAACGATTCGACGTCTTGACACTTGTTTTCGAAACAGCGAAAGTTAATAGGAAAGGGGGACGTTCGATGGAGTCCACAACTACTTGGCAAGCTTTCCTTCGCTTGTTCCGAGTCGCCAAACCGCCGAAACAATTGTTTATCGGTGCCGTATTGATTTCTTTAGTCCAAGCGATGGCGGCCCTCGCCATCCCGCTCATTTTGCAACGTGTCGTCGACAATTGGAGCGAGGCCGTGCTCGACGCCCGGCTCGTCGCCATTTTTGTCGTCGCTTTTCTCGTTCAAGTCGTCTCGAGCGCCATTTCCATCTATTGGCTACATATCGTCGGACAACGCGTCGTCGCCAATCTCCGGACGACGTTATGGGAGCACCTCGTCGCGTTGCCGATCCCGTTCTATGACGGTGTCAAATCGGGGGACCTCGTCTCACGCCTGAACAGCGATACGACGACGCTGCAACAGCTGTTGTCGGAACAGAGCGTCCGCCTGCTCACTTCGTTCGTATCGGTCATCGGGGCCGTCGGTATCTTGTTCACGCTCGACTGGCAGATGACGCTCGTCATCTTGTTCTCGGTCCCGACGACGCTCGTGATCGTCATCCCGCTCGGCCGCAAACTTAGAACGATCGCCAAGAAGACGCAACACGAACTTGGCGGGTTGTCTGGATTTTTCGCCGAGCTGCTCGGTGAGATCCGGCTCGTCAAATCACAGGCGACCGAACGGGAGGAAGTCACCGAAGGAAGCCGCCGGATTGAACGCTTGTTCGATTACGGTGTCCGTGAAGGACGGATTCAAGCGATCTTGATCCCACTCTTGAACGTCACGCTGACGGCGATGCTGATCGCCATCCTCGGTTTCGGGGCGTACCGTGTCTCGACAGGGGTGTTATCGACCGGGGCGCTGCTCGCTTTCATGCTCTACTTGTTCCAAATCATCACCCCGCTCATCACGATGACTGAATTCATCACGCGCCTGCAAAAGGCTCGCGGCGCGACCGAGCGCATCTCTGAACTGCTCGCGGTCGAACCGGAACGTTACGCCGCTGCCACGGAACACATCCAACAGTCGACACTGACGTTCGAGGACGTCACGTTCCGCTACGATGAGCAACCAGTCATCGATGCCATCTCGATGACCGTGCCGTTCGGGGCGACGACCGCGATCGTCGGACGGAGCGGCGCCGGCAAGACGACGCTGTTCGCGCTCGTCGAACAGTTTTACGTTCCATCGTCTGGGCGCATCCTGTACGGCGACCGCGACATCGATTCGTACGGCCGCGACAATTGGCGGCAAGTCATCGGCTACGTCGCCCAAGACTCACCCGTCCTCTCGGGAACGGTCCGCCAGAACATCTTGTACGGCCTGAAGCGTGACGCGACCGAGACCGAGATTAAAAACGCCTGTGAGATGGCGAACGCTTGGTCGTTCATCGATACGATGCCGAACGGGCTCGAGACCGAGATCGGTGAACGCGGTGTCCGTTTATCGGGTGGCCAACGGCAACGGCTCGCCATCGCCCGGGCGCTGCTCCGTGACCCCCAAATCTTGTTGCTCGATGAAGCGACGTCGAGCCTTGATTCAGAGTCCGAGCGTGTCGTCCAAGAGGCGCTCGACCGGCTCATGCGGGGACGGACGACGCTCGTCATCGCCCACCGCCTCTCGACCGTCCAACACGCCGATCAAATTATCGTCCTTGAGAACGGAGGGATCAGCGGGCTCGGCACGCACAAGACGCTGCTTCAAGACAACAAATTATATGAACGGCTCGTTAAACAGCAACTACTAGGAGGAAATCAACCATGAAGACAATCGGATTTATCGGACTCGGCGTCATGGGTCAATCGATGGTCAGAAACTTAATGAAGGCAGGCTATACCGTCCAAGCGTACACGCGGACGAAAGACAAGGCCGCCGACCTGCTCGCAGAAGGCGTGGCGTGGTGTGACTCCATCGAAGCGGCGTGTCAAAACGCCGATGCGGTCATCACGATCGTCGGCTATCCGTCAGACGTCGAAAGCATCTATTTCGGTAAAGGGATGATTCTCGACTCCGCCGAACCCGGCACACTCGTCATCGACATGACGACGTCGTCACCGAAGCTCGCCGAACGAATCGCTGAGGCCGCGATCGACCGCAGCCTACTCCCGCTCGACGCCCCGGTCACGGGCGGCGATGTCGGCGCCAAGAACGGAACGCTATCGATTCTCGTCGGCGGTGGCGAATTCGCGTTCACGAAAGCAATGCCGCTGTTTGAAGCGATGGGGCAAGCGATCGAACGGATGGGATACGCCGGGAGCGGCCAGTACGCCAAACTCGCCAACCAGATCGCGATCGCCGGCATCATGATGGGCAACGCCGAACTGCTCGCCTTCACGAAGCGTGCCGGGCTCGACCCCGATCAATTGCGCCAGACAATCCGTGGCGGCGCGGCCGGCAGTTGGACGCTCGAGAACCTGGTACCACGCATGATCGTCGAAGATTATTCGCCAGGCTTCTTCATCAAACACTTCATCAAGGACATGGCGCTCGCCCTCGAGAGCGCGCAAGAGTTAGGTGTCAAACTGCCGAGCCTCGAGCTCGCATACCGACTCTATTCGATTTTAGAAGAGAACGGATACGGTGAGAACGGGACGCAGGCGCTCATCGAATACTACATGCACCAGGACGTTTGAATCGACGTTGTTGTGGAATTAGTAGTACAGAAGGGAGTGATCATGATGCCTTGGAATATGAAAGATTATCCAGAGTCACTGAAAAACTTCGACCCGCTCGTCAAAAAGAAAGCGATCGATATCGCCAATGCCCTCATAGCTCAAGGGTATTCCGATCAAAAAGCGATACCGATCGCGACAGAACAGGCTAAAAAGTGGCATGAACATGCGACGAATGAAGAGAGACAAGACTTTAAGGACGCGCCCGATCCACAGAAGTCGGATCGGCACGGATCATAAAAAAACCACGGTCGGCTGAGATTCAGCCGGCCGTGGTTTCGTTTGCTTGTTTTTCTGCTTTGATTTCGAGGTAGAGCCCGCCGAGCGCCGTATGAAGATACGGCTGGACGAAGATATAGGCGATTCCGCCTGTCATGAGGACAAGCACGTACCAACCGATAAAGCTTGCATACAGCCTGAGCATGATCTGTTTTTTCCCGCGCATGAGGCGTCGGCTCTCACGCATCGCCGTGAACGCCGTCAGTTCGGGCTGATCGCGCAGGATGAACGGGACCATTCGATACGTCAAGTAAAACCAAACGCCCGGGACGATCAAGAAGAGCATGAGCACGTTCAACCCAAGATAGAACACGGCGTAATACGTGACGGCACGGACGTAGTCTTTAACGGACCCGAACGACTCGAGCAAAAGACCGAACCTTGGTTTTTCCGCTTTGGCGATGTCGAGGAAGATCCAGTTTCGTCCCATCTCGAGCGGGGCGAGCAAGACGGTCGCACCGTACAAGAGACCGATCGAGACGAGCATGACGGACGGGTCCGTCGATGACAAATCGAGTTGCGTCGTGATCATCGCTTGAACGAGCATCGTCGAGAGCACGGCAAGGAGTGAGATCCCCCAGTTTCCGGACAACATCCGGAGCGCAAATTGTTTATAGACTGCTGATTGCATGACGTCACCTTCATTATCGTTTTTTTCATTATAGCAAAAAAACAGTCATCCGACTGTTTTTAGCGTTTCATTTGCTCGAGCAGGTTTTGAAATTTCGCCTCGTCGAGTCTCCCGTCCGTCCGAACGCCGTTGCCGACATGGACGAAAGGAACATCGAGCCGGGCGACGAGTTGAGCGACGTTGTCCGCCGTGATCCCGGCTCCAGGCAGTATCGTCATCGTCGCCGCGTCCCGCATCGCTTCGAGACGTTCGATCCCTTCGAGGGCCGTCACCGCTCCCCCGGACGTCAAAATTTGATCGACTTCCGGAAATCCGTTCAACACGTCCACTGCTTGAACGAGATCAGCCGCCTCGTCGATCGCCCGGTGAAACGTGAGCGCCATGTCGCCTTTATGCTTGATGACCTCGCCGAGCAGCCGTTCATCGATTCGTCCGTCTTCCGTCAATGCACCGAAGACGATCCCGTCGGCCCCGAGCTCACGGCATAGCCCGACATCCGCCAAAATCGTCTCACTATCATCTTCGCTGTAGACGAACGAGTCGGTATGCGGCCGGATCATGACGTGGACAGGGACCGTGACGTTCTCCAATACGTTACGGATCGTCCCGAAGCTCGGGGTCGTCCCACCGGCACGCATATCGGCAATCAGTTCGAGCCGATTCGCCCCATATCGTGCCGCTGCTTTCGCTTCGTTTAACGTCGTGACGATGACTTCGATCATAAATGACTCCTCCTTTAGTTATGGAGCGAAACGCCATTCGACTTCGTGTTCGGCCAACGCTCGCTTCCAATCGGTCGGTTCTGGAAAATCTGAGATGATCGTCGTCACCGTCGAGAAGTCGGAGACACGATATCGTCTCTGTTGATTGAACTGGGTGTGGTCGGCGAGTAGATAACACATACGGCTCTGCGTCATGACGGCTTGCGTCACGGTCGACAGCCCATGGGCGTCACACGTCAGCCCGAGCGTCGCATCGACCCCTTCGACAGACAAAATCGCCATATCGAACACGTACGCTTTCAGTTGTTGAAGCACTTGTTCGCCGACGGTAACGAGATGTTTCGGGTCGATCGTACCCCCGAGCAATTGGATATCGCCCGTGAACACACCTTTGGCCCGCTGCTCGAATAGCGCTTTCGCAACCATGAGTGAAGGCGTGACGACCGTCAAGTTTCGCCCGCGGAGCCTTGACGCGACTTGCTCGGGGGCGACACCATGCCCGATGTAGAGTAGCATGTCGTCTTCGACGAGTTGAAACGCCGTATAGGCGATGCGACGAATCCCGTCCATGTTCGAAATCGTCATCGGTTGGAACGAGACGCTTTGATGCAAGACGGCTCCCCCGTATACCCGTTTGATGCGATGTTCTTTCTCAAGCTCTTCTAAGTAGCGGCGAATCGACTCCCCCGAGACGTTCAACCGTTCGATCAGTTCACTCGTCTTCACTTTACCTTCCCGCTCGATCCACTCGACAATCTTTTGTTTACGTTCTTCTCCAATTAACGACACAAGCCTGCCTCCTCCGCAAAAATCGCTTCCTCTTCTATTTTAGCGAACGGATGTAAATTTAACGTAAACTGAAAGTAAAGAACGGGCAAATCCAACACTTTTTTCATTCTTTTTAGCAAAAATCCACGGAAATCCACAACAATTGGTCGGTCGTTCGAAATCGTTTCGTCGCAAACGCTAAAAAACCGAACGGAACCTGCTAGACAGGTTCCGTTCGGTAACATCTTTATTTTTTCTTTTGGAACAGCGGCACTTTCGGTTCGGTGCCCGCGCGGATCCGTTGCCAGTTCGTGCGGTGCTTGATGATGATGAACGAGGCGAGCGGTACGATGACGATGAGTGGCAACCAATCTTTTGTGATGACACTATACGTCACGACCGTCACGAGTCCGACGGCTGACGCCGCCATCGATGAGAGCGACACCATCCTCGAGATGAGGAGCGCCACGATAAACGTCCCGACGACGACGAAGAAGAACCACGGGAACGCCGCGAGTAAGATCCCGGCGCTCGTCGCGACCGATTTTCCGCCTTTGAACTTGGCAAAGATCGGGTACGAATGGCCGATGATGGCTGGAATCCCTGCGAGCAAGAGACTCATGTCGCTCCCGAACAGGAGCGGCAACAGCGCCGCAACCAACCCTTTGCCTATATCTCCTAATAATACGAGCGTCCCCGCTTTTTTTCCGAGCACGCGGAACGTGTTCGTCGTCCCTAAGTTCCCGCTCCCATGCTCCCGCACGTCGACTCGATAGCCGAGCTTTCCGACGATGAGCGCGAACGGGATCGAGCCGAGCAAATAGCTGACGATGATGATTATCACTTCTGTCATGTAAGGCATCGCAATTCCCCTTAGTCCATTAATTGCTCGAGGTAGCGCTCGAACGGAACGTTCGTTTTATGAACGTTCGTCGCATGGTCTACCCCGATATATCGTAAGTGCCACGGTTCATACATATAACCGGTTTCCGTTTCGTATGCACGTTGGTAACGGACGATAAAACCGTATTTGTGTGCATTATCAGCAAGCCACTTGCCCTCTGTCGTCTGTTCAAGCTCTTGCGTCAGTTGATAACCGACTGACGCGCTCGAGACGTCGATCGCGAGCCCTGTCTGATGCTCTGAGTGTCCCGGAGGCGCCGAGTACTTCATGGCCTGCTCCTTGCCGTCACGCGCGACGTAGGCGTTGAACAACTGCACTTGATACGCATACGTCCGAAACGCGCTCGTCCCTTTCAAGTCAATCCCGGCCGCTTTCGCGTCCTTCATGAGTGACTCGATGGCACGGGCCGCTTCTTTACGCAACATTCTACGCTCACCGGTCGCCGAATCGACGAAATCGATGTTCGCCGTCACCAAATCAGCCGGTTGATAATCACTCGGCAAGGCAATCTGTTTATTGACGAGGACGAGTGCGTCCAACTCAAGGTTTGCTTGCCCGTTCAATTCAATCGGTTGACTCGGCTCTGCCGGCTCGGCCACTGGTTCTTCCTCGGCCGGCGGCTCTGGTTCGGTCGCCGGTTGTTCGTCCTTGTCCGTTTCGGCCGGCTCTTCCGCTTCCGGAGCCGGCTCTGCCGGTGCTGTCTCGTTATCAGTCGGCGTTTCCGCCGGCTTCTCCGTGTCAGACACGGTCGGTTGTTCTATCGGTTCGTTCGGATCAGCTTGTTCGCTTGTCGTACATCCCACTAACGTGAGCGTCAAGGCGCAGCACACCATCAACACAGATGGTTTTCGCATGCGATCTTCCCCTTTCTTCATACAAAAAAATACCGTCAAGATATGATACCACACTGACGGTACAAAGGAACGACTGTTATTGAACCGGGCTCAAGACTTTCAAATACATATCGTGCCATGCCGGGAATTCCCGGTCGAGCCGGATCGGCTTGAAATCGCCGCGCTTCACGACGACATGCGTCGTCTTCGCCGTCCCGACCAAATCATTGTTTTGATCGGTCAACTCGTACCCGTAGACAGTACGGATCTTCGAATAACTGTCGACCCAGACGCGCACGTTGACCGTGTCCCCGAACGTGACGCTCTTCTTATAGTCGACCGTCACGTTCGTCACCGGCGACACGAACCCGGCCTGTTCCATGTCTTTATATTCCACTCCGAGTTGTCGTAACAACTCGGTTCTCGCGATCTCAAGGTAGACTAAATAATTCGCATGATAGACGATCCCCATCATGTCCGTCTCTTGGTATCGTACAGGAATCTGAATCGTATGCATCAAATCGCCCTCTTTTCAGTCTACAGTATATTATAACTTACTCTTAATATCTACTACTAAAATCTGATTTAACTCGCTATCCTCGGCGTTCTCGGCGATGAGCCGGTACGATTGCCGGGCGATCGCCTCATCGACGAGCGACAGCGCCGTCCGTGCGTTCGGTTTATCTGCATGCTTCAGTCGTTCGGCCAGCGCAGCTTCGACACCGTCCCCGAACGCATAACCAAACTTCTCGGCATAGCTGTTCGCGATTTGGGAAAGTTGCGCGAGTGAATAGTCGTCGAACTGAATCGTTCGCTTGATCCGACTGCTCAGTCCCGGGTTCGAATCGATCAACCGGCGCATCGGCGCCTCATAGCCCGCCAAGATGACGACGAGGTTCTCCCCGTGCTTCGGCATCTCGTCGACGAGCGTATCGATCGCTTCGCGTCCGTAGTCGTTCGGACCGCCGTTCAAACTGTACGCCTCATCGATCAGCAATACCCCGCCGAGCGCGTCGCGGATGGCTGCTTTCGTCTTTTGGGCCGTCTGCCCGACGTAGCCGCTGACGAGGTCGGCACGGCTGACGACTTTCAAATGTCCCCGTTTCAAGTAGCCCGTCTTCTTCAACAACTGAGCGTACACGTGCGCGAACGTCGTCTTGCCGGTACCGCTGTTGCCGACGAGCGCGGCGTGAAGTTGGACCGGAGCCGTCTTCAGCCCGAGCTCGCGCCGCCGTCTTTGAATCGTGATCAGTGCCTCGATCTCCTGAAGCTGTCGTTTCGCTTCTTCCATCCCGATCATGTCATCGAGCGTCGGAGCCGTGCCGTCTTCGCTCGTCGCCTCTTCAAAATCGAGCTCTGTCAACAAAGCCATCTCGTCGAGCGGGGCGTCGGCACCGAAACGAGATCCTTTTTTGAACATCGCATCGAGCAAGATGTTATGGACGGTCCGGGCGTTCCCAAACGTCGCATCGACTCGTTCCCGGTCAATCCGGGCGATGAGGGCGCGCTTGGCATCGGTCGTCAGCACATAGTTGTTCTCTTCGGCCACTTTCTCACCGATCGCGACGAGCTCTTCGTCGCTGTAGTTCGGCAGCTCGTAATGGTTCGATTCAGGGAACCGCGACCTGAGTCCTGGGTTCGCGAGTAAGAAGTGGCGCATCTCTTCCGGATAACCGGCCAGGATGACGACGAACTTCCCGGCATATTCTCCACTCGTCATCGCGGCGACGAGTGTGTCGATTGCCGCCTGCCCGTAATCGCTCCCGCTCGCATCTTGCCGTTTGAGCGCGTATGCCTCATCGATGAACAAGACGCCCCCTTCGGCTTCCTTGACTTTATTCATGACTTGTTCTTCCGTCTGGCCGACGAAGGCACCGACAAGGCTCGAGCGGTCTGCCTCGATGACATCGGGTCGTCCGAGAAGACCGAGCTCGAAATAGATCTCGGCCATGAGCCGGGCGAGCGTCGTCTTGCCGGTACCGGGGTTCCCTGTGAAGACGAGATGGAGCGATGGTTGATGTTTCGACGAGAAACCGGCCTTGTCCCGTTCTTTTTGGAACAACAAGAACCGATACCATGCTTTCACCCGCTGCTTCACTTCCGTTAGACCGATCATCGACTCGAGCGACTCGATCGCACTCGAGCGGACCTCCCGCGGACGTTCTGGCAACAGCTCGCAAATCGCCTCGATCCGTTGTTTGACGAGACCGACCCGCTCACCGAAACGACGGAACGCCTCCCGGCTGAAGTAGTTGCCTTGCATCGACGCGAGCAGCGACGCGGTGTCATCTTCGAGTGACGCGACTTCTTGCATCGCTTCGATGACGACCTCGAACAAACGCTCCAATTGATCTTTGAACTCGGAGTCCCGCAGATCTGACTTGGCCCGTTCGATTTCGTCGTGTAACCGATCGAGCTGATCGAGCAGTTCGGACGTCTTCGCTTCGTACTCGGTCAAAATTTGGACTTTCATCGAGGCGTAGTCGGCTTCGCGAAGAGTCGGCCAGTCGACATGGAGCGATTGTCTGAAGCGGCGCAACTTCTCATTCAGTTGGCTGACTCTCAGTTCGGCCGGTAAGGCGCCGAGCGACTCGAGTTCCTTCACCCAGCGATTGAGAAGCGGATCGATCGTTTGGTTGTGCTGCAACCGTCTCGTCGAGAGCAGTGTCAACGTCCGGATCAACTCGTCGTTATGCTCTGTCGCACGCGACCAGTGGGCATAGGACAAGAGCGCCGCTTCATCGACCTTGTCGCCTTGTTCCCACCGTTCCAAGTCATGCTGAACTTGTTCCAAATGGATCTGTTTCATAAAGTTCTCCCTTTCAGACGACAAAGGAGCCGACGTCTCAGTCTGCTCCTCGTCGGGTTATAGTGCTTCAAAAGAAGTCATGCGAATCGAGTGGAACAAGTTCCCGTTGTTGCGTGACTCGGCAGCGAGCAGGATCCGTTCGTTCACATCGACGTAATACGTCACTGCTTCCTCATTTTCGCCTTCGTCGAAGATCGATGGGTATTTCTCGACCCACTCCGCAGGTACCGCCTCGGCGGATTCCGTTTTGACGAACGCCTGAGCTGTCCGACCGATGATATTGACGTCTCCTTCACCCGTACCTAGCGTCCCGTCATCAAGCCACTTGCGAATCTGTTCGTTCGTCGCCCGCGACAAGAACGGATGGGGTGCGACTGCACCCGAACTCGTCTCTTGACTGTTCGTTTCGTCGCCTTCCGGATTGAACTCACGGTACATCGTGCCATCCCATTCGGCCCGGGCACCGGCGTTCGGTCCCGATACGACCTCGGATACGAAATGTCCGTTCTCATCGTACGTGACGAGGTAGTTGCGTACTTCGAGCGTCTCCCCGTCTGCCGGCAACTTCTTCTCTTCATAGCCGATTTCGACGGACGTGTAGAACGGTTCGGTCCGGTTCTCACGACCGTTGTCGTCATCATTCAAGTTGGTGACCAAATAAAAATTATAAGCGAGCAGAGCGCCGACGATGAGGATGCCGGCAAAAATAATCCAACTGAGCTGCTTTTTCACTTCTCGTTTCATAACATGCCCTCCCAATATTCTTCACTTACTATCCTACACTAGCGAGGGTGCCATGCAAAACATTTACAACTAAAAAAAGGGCCTCGACTGAGACCCTGAACTGAGCCCCGTAAAATGGACAGTTTAATAAAAAGCCCGTATGTCCTATGCGGCGATTAGATGGCCCCGATATTGTTCCGGGGTCATCTTTTTTAGGTTCCACTGACCGCGTTCGCAGTTGTAA
>NZ_SJUQ01000025.1:0-43833 GCF_004337045.1 Exiguobacterium sp. SH5S4 | reverse complement strand
TCATTCCGTCGACTTCCCCCCGAAGGGTTCCGTCGATTTCCTGCGCTCGACTTGCATGTATTAGGCACGCCGCCAGCGTTCGTCCTGAGCCAGGATCAAACTCTCCAAAGAATTTGATATAGCTCTTAAAAATGACGAAGCTTGCGCTTCAATCAAAACTTGTAAAACTTTTTTTGCCTCATCGTTCAGTTTTCAAAGTTCGTCTGTCGCTCTTAACGACTCTTACAATATTACAAGTCATCGACACAGTTGTCAACCACTTTTTTAATTCTTTTCCGCTGCCATCAGCGGCAACGTTCATTACTTTAACCCATCCTCAAATAGAATGCAATAGTTTCGGTAAAAGTTTTTCTGAAAAAGTTTCCTGCCACGTTATAGCTTGGCTGTAGAAACCAAAAACCTCTCACCGCAATGGTGAGAGGTCGTAACTTGTTACTGTTGGTGACGCATTGTCGGGAAGAGCAATACGTCGCGAATCGATGGTGCGTCTGTGAGCAACATGACAAGACGGTCAATCCCGATTCCGAGACCACCTGTTGGCGGCATCCCGTACTCGAGCGCTTCTAGGAAGTCGTTATCAAGTTCATGGGCCTCATCGTTCCCAGCTTCTTTTTCAAGTAGTTGGGCTTCGAAGCGCTCACGTTGATCGATTGGATCGTTCAACTCTGTGAACGCGTTCGCGTGTTCACGACGAACGATGAACAGCTCGAAGCGATCTGTGAAGCGCGGGTCTTGATCGTTCTTCTTCGCAAGCGGCGACACTTCGACCGGATGTCCCGTGACGAACGTAGGTTGAAGCAACGTCTCTTCGATTTTTTGTTCGAAGAACTCGTTGACGATATGACCGAACGTCATATGGTCTTGGACTTCTACTCCGTGCTCTTTCGCAAGTTCACGTGCCTGTTCATCAGACATCTGCTGCCAGAAGTCGACACCCATCTCTTCTTTAACCAAGTCGACTATATGGGCCCGCTTCCAACCGACACCAAGATGGATCGTATCTTCTCCATACTTCACGTCTGTCGTACCGAGTACTTCTTTAGCAACGTGCGCAACGAGTTCTTCTGTCAAATCCATGATGTCGTTGTAATCAGCGTACGCTTCATAGAGCTCGATCATTGTGAACTCTGGGTTGTGTCGTGTCGAGATACCTTCGTTACGGAAGACACGGCCAATCTCATAAACACGCTCAAGGCCACCGACGATGAGGCGCTTCAAGTGAAGCTCGATCGCGATGCGCATATAAAGTTCCATATCGAGGGCGTTATGGTGCGTCAAGAACGGACGGGCAGCTGCTCCGCCTGCAATCGTATGGAGCATCGGTGTCTCAACTTCTAAGTAACCGCGATGGTTCAAGAAGTTACGGATCTCTGAAATGATTCGGCTACGCAAAATGAATGTTTGGCGCGAATCATTGTTCGTGATCAAATCGAGATAACGTTGACGATAACGTTGTTCGACATCTTTTAAGCCATGATATTTGTCTGGAAGCGGACGGAGCGCTTTCGTCAAAAGTTCAAACGTCTCGACGTGAATCGATAACTCGCCGACATTCGTTTTGAACAGCTTACCTTTCACGCCGACAATATCACCGAGGTCAGACGATTTGAACAAATCAAACGCCTCATCCCCTACGTCATTTTTACGGACGTAAATTTGAACCTGTCCCGTGACGTCTTGGATGTGGGCGAAGAAGACCTTCCCTTTTCCACGTTTCGTCATAATCCGTCCTGCGAGCGTGACTTCTACGTCTTGCTCAGCGAGCGCCTCTTTCTCAATCGCTTCATATTGCTCATGTAATTCACCAGCATGGGCTGAGCGTTCGAACCGATGTCCGAACGGGTCGAGACCTTGCGCGCGCATCTCAGTCATCTTTTCAAATCGAACCTGCATTTGGTCGTTCATTTCCAACTCGTGACTCACTACTCCATTCACTCCTCTATACATATTGGGTTTGTTCCTAACAAAAAGCTGTCGACCTCACGGCCAACAGCACAGCCTAAGCTGTTCGCTCTTTGCGTATCACTTTTTCGCCAAACAAGCTTACCATAAATCACTTTTTTACACTAGTTCACACTTCTTGTGGCGCGTTCTCGATCTGTCCGACGAAATCGTAGAGCACACTCCCGACGGCATCCCGTGATTCCAACTCAAAGACTTGCTTACGGACCGGCCCGTTCCCTTTGAGACCTTTCAAGTACCAGGCCACGTGTTGACGCATTTCACGAACCGCCGCCACCTCACCTTTCAAGTCGATCAAACGATCGAGATGCAGCATGCAAATGTCAATTTTCTCGCGTGCCTTCGGCTCGACCGGAAGTTCACCCGTCTCGAGGTACTGCACCGTCTGATAGAGCATCCATGGATTTCCGAGGGCAGCCCGCCCGATCATGACCGCATCGACACCGTAATGGTCGAGGGCATGCTTCGCTTGTTGCGGCGTCGTAATATCACCGTTCCCGATAATCGGGATGCCGGCAATTTTCTTCGCCTCACCAATAAGCTCCCAGTTGGCTGTTCCTTCATACAATTGGGACCGCGTCCGTCCGTGAATCGCGATCGCCGCCGCGCCACCGGATTCGGCCGCTCTGACGTTATCTAGGAGGTAGATGTGCTGACTGTCCCAGCCGGTGCGCATCTTGACGGTCACCGGTTTGTCCACCGCCTTCGATACAGCGTTCACCATCTCATAAACCTTATCCGGATCGAGGAGCCACTTGGCACCCGCTTCACATTTCGTGACTTTCGGGACCGGACATCCCATGTTGATGTCGATGATATCGGCGTTCGTATTTTGATCCACGTATTGCGCCGCTTTCACGAGCGTGTCTTTCGAACCGCCAAAAATTTGCAGGCTGAGCGGCTTTTCGCGCTCATCGACGTATAACATGCGTAGCGTTCTCGCGTTTTCAAATAAAATCCCTTTGTCGCTGACCATCTCCGCACAAACGAGTCCGGCACCGAATTCCTTCGCAATCAAACGAAATGCCGGGTTCGTCACTCCGGCCATCGGGGCGAGGACCGCCCGATTTTTTATATCAACGTTACCAATTTTGAACCCTGACATTGCTTCACTTCCTTCAATAGCGTTAAACAGAACCGACTAATGACGTTAACGACTGTAGACGTACGACGTCGCGCCGCTCCGATTCCGGCAAGGCGTCGCATAATTGTCGAACCGTCTTCCCATTAACCTCGAGCGTCGGAGCAATCTCCGCGAGCGGGGCAAGGACAAAAGCACGTTCATGCATTCGCGGATGCGGAACAGTTAAGTGCTTCGATTGTATATATTCGCCGTTATAGAGCAAGATGTCAAGGTCGATCGTACGCGGCCCGTTCTTAAACAGACGCTCTCTCCCAAGACCACGTTCAACCTGTTGGAGACGAACGAGCGCATCGTCCGCCCCTAGCGATGTCTCGACTTCGACGACCATGTTATAAAACGATGGTTGATCTTTATAGCCGACCGGTGCCGTCTCGTATACATTCGATTGCTTCGTCACATGAAGACCGGCCGCCTCCATCTCTTGAAGGGCACCGAACAAATAACGCTCCCGTTCACCGATATTCGAACCAAGCGCCACATACATCATCCGTTACGCCTCCGCGTCATCTCGATCGCGACCGAATCGTAATGGCCCGGAATCGGTGGATCCGGTTTGATGACCTTGACCGTCACACTTTGAATCTTGTCACTGTGGGCGAGCACGGCCGTCGTGATCCGTTCACCGAGTGCTTCGAGTAAGTTGACCGCCTCGCCTGTGACGATGTCTTCTGTCAGTTGATAGAGTCCGGCATAGCTGACGCCGTCTTCCAAATTATCGGACTGGCCGGCAGGGGCCAGGTCTAACTCACACATCAAATCAATATTAAATCGCTGACCGAGCCGGTTCTCTTCTTCAAATACACCGTGGTAACCGTAAAAACGCATCCCGTTCACAAACATCTTATCCAACTTGTCCGCCTCCTAACATCGCATCCATCATCCGTGACGCTCGTTTGTTCTCTAACACATCGTGCACCCGTACCCAGGCGCACCCCTTCACAATCCCGAGACATGTCGTCGCGACCGTCCCTTCGACCCGCTCCTCGGTCGGTAAATCAAGTGTCTGGCCGATGAACGATTTTCGCGATGTCCCGAGCAGAACGGGGAACCCGAGATTCGTGATGACGTCGAGCCGATTCATGAGCTCTAAGTTTTGGTTGTAGTCTTTGGCGAAGCCGATGCCGGGGTCTAACCAAATCTGGTCATCACAAACACCGGCGGCACGGGCGATCGCGATTGATTCTTGTATGTCGCCGACGACTTCTTCGATGAAGTGTCCATAGTTTCGGTTGTCTCGATTATGCATCAAAATGATCGGGACGTTAAACTCTTTGGCCACTTCTCCCATCGATTGATCGTCCCACTTCGACCCCCACACATCATTGATGATGTCAGCGCCCGCTTCAAGTGCCGCTCGCGCAACGATAGGTTTGTACGTATCGATCGAGATCAGGACGTCAAGCTCCTCTTTCAAGCGGCGAATGACCGGGACAACGCGGTCGATCTCTTGATCCGCCGTGACGAACTGTGCGCCCGGCCTTGTCGACTCGCCTCCGACGTCGATCGCATCGGCCCCGTCCTGAACGAGCCGTTTAGCGTGTTCGAGCGCTTGCTCGACTGCGTTATAACGCCCACCGTCTGAAAACGAATCTGGCGTCACGTTTAAAATGCCCATAATTTTTGTCATGCTGTTCCCTCGCTTTCAATTGCTCGTCGTAACTCGGACCAACACGCTGTAAATCGAGCACCCTGCTTGCCCGGATACGTCCGGCCGGCATAAGCGGTGACCGGTGCGATTTGTTGCACCGAGTTCGTGAGCCAAATTTCGGATGCATGCTCGAGTTCTTTAAACGTCACGTCACGTTCGAGCACGTCAAACGTCTCCATCAGCCAGTGCCGGGTCACGCCCGCAAGCGCCCCGGTCGCGAGCGGCGTCGTCCATAGCCGCCCATCCTGTTCCACCCAAAAGATGTTTGAGACGAGTCCCTCGACGACACGTCCCGCCTCGTCCGCGAACAAACCTTCCGCTTCCCGGTCGACCAAGGCACGTTTTCCAAGGATGTTGTTCATATAGTGATGTGACTTCAAACGGAACGCCGCTTCCGGTCGACTTCTCGGAAACGGGAGTGCCTCAAGCCGTTTCTCGGTCGGTTCGAACGTTTCCGGTAACGGTTTGACGAGCAGCGTCACGTTCGGCCGTGAGTAACGCCCGTCGTGCAGACCGAGCGGAGCGACACCGGCGGAGACGTTCAGTCGGATATATACGTTCGGCGCCTCGTTTTGACGCACGACGTCTTGAATCGCCTGCACGATCTCCTGCTTCGTATAAGGTAGATCGATCCAAAGAGCGTCCATGCTTTTCTCAAGCCTGTCCCAATGGAGGTCGAACAAGAACGGGACCCCGTCAAACGTCCGGAACGTCTCGAACAACCCCATCCCGTACAAAAAACCGTGGTCGTGAACCGGCACCGTCACTTCTGAACTGCCGCGCAGTTCGCCGTTATGCCAAAGCCACATGACGATACGCCTCGATAAAGTTTTTAATCATGTCTTTCCCATGTTCCGTCAAGATGGCTTCAGGATGGAATTGGACGCCCTCGATCGGCAACTCTTTATGGCGTAGCGCCATGATCTCTCCCGTGCTCGTCTCAGCCGTCACTTCTAAGCAGGACGGCAATGAAGTGCGCTCGACGGCGAGCGAATGATAACGCGTCACGATCGTCTGCTGTGGGATGTCTTTAAATAACGTCTTGCCGTCATGTTCGATCGGTGACGTCTTCCCGTGCATGAGGCGGTCCGCATGGACGACTTTCCCGCCGAACGCCTGACCGATCGCTTGATGACCGAGACACACCCCTAAAATCGGGATCTTCCCAGCAAACGTCCGAATCGTGTCGACGCTGATCCCCGCTTCGTTCGGCGTCCGCGGACCTGGCGAGATGACGAGATAACTCGGACCCATCTGTTTAATCTCTTCGATCGTAATGTCGTCATTACGACGCACGATCAAGTCCTCTCCAAGCTCACCAAAGTATTGAACCAAGTTGTACGTGAATGAGTCGTAGTTATCGATGAGTAAAATCATACCGTCGCCTCCGTCATTTCTTTCGCGGCCCATAGCGCCTTCGCTTTCGACAACGATTCTTCATATTCAGCGACCGGGTCGGAGTCGATGACGATCCCTGCCCCGGCCTGGACGTGGGCCATCCCGTCTTTGACGACCATCGTCCGGATCGTGATGTTAAAGACGAGGTCGTCGTCCCAACTGATCCAGCCAAACGAACCCGTGTAAATCCCACGTCGAACCGGTTCAAGTTCCTCGATGATTTCCATCGTCCGAATTTTCGGGGCACCGGTAATCGTTCCGCCCGGGAACATCGCCCCGAGCGCCTCTGACCCGGACACACCGTCTCGCATCGTGCCGCGCACGTTCGAAACGATGTGCTGGACGTGTGAGTACTTCTCGATGACCATCAATTCGTCGACGTGCACCGTCCCATAAGCCGCCACTTTCCCGAGGTCGTTCCGCTCCAAATCAACGAGCATGACGTGCTCGGCCCGCTCTTTCTCGTTGTCGAGCAACGTCCGCGCTAGTTCCATATCTTCTGCCTCGTCCCGTCCGCGCGGCCGTGTCCCGGCGATTGGGCGTGTCGAGATCGACGTCCCGTGTTTCTCAATCAACAGTTCTGGCGAGGCCGACACCATCGTCAAAAAATCATCGACGAAGTACCCCATATACGGTGAGGGATTCATTTGGCGCAATGTGTCATAGACGTGGCGTGGGTCCCCGAGCAGCGCTTCCGATTGGCGGACGCTCAGATTCACTTGGAACACGTCGCCTTCGACGATGTAGTCTTGAATTTTCTGCACAGCTTCGACGAATTCACCTTGCGATAGAGAACGCGCTCGCTCGAGTGGCGCTTGCGCGACCGGTCCGAACGTGTAATGCGTCTCCGTCTGCCATATGGCAGCCCAGCGCTCGAGCTTCGCTTCTACTTCTTCATCGGCGGTGACCAGCAAATAGAGGAGCGACGTCGCTTCGTCGAATACCGCCACTTCATCAAACAACAAGAACGAGACGTCGGGCGTCCCTAAATCATCTTCGGCTTGACGCGGCAAGCGTTCGAGTGTCCGGGCGACATCGTAACTGACATAACCGATCATCCCGCCGAAGAATGGCGGTGCTCCTTCTGGTCTTGCGGCAACGTAACGGGCCCGCACTTGCTCGACGATGTCGAGCGGTTGGCCATAAAACGTCTCGGTCTTATCTGAAATGACGAGCGTTCCAGTCCCATCTTTCACGTGAAGCGCACCGAACGGCTCGATTCCGGCCATCGTGTAACGTCCAGCCCTCCCGCTCTCGAGCCACGCATAGCGCTCGCCCGCTTCCGTCAACGTCATATACGTCTCATACATTCTCTCTTTTGTCGTTCGCATCGTTTTGAACGCTGTCGTTCTCACGTCAAATCCCCCCGTTCCACTCATTCATGCCTCTAATTGTACACAAGAAAAGGCAGTTACCGAAAGAAGATGTCTTCTGGTAACTGCCGTTTGTTATGCGCGAACGCTATCTGATTCTTCGTCGAACTGATAGAGCGGCGTGCTAAGGTAGCGTTCTCCGTTTGACGGGATGATCGCGAGCACGTTTTTGCCTTTCCCAAGGCGCTTCGCCGTATCGACCGCGGCCGCGATGGCTGCACCTGACGAGATGCCACCGAGCACACCGTTCGTCCGAGCCGCGAGACGCGCGTACTCGAACGCCTGCTCTGTCGTGATTTGAAGGACACCTTCGTAAATCTCAGTGTCTAAAATCGACGGGATAAACCCGGCCCCGATGCCTTGAATTTTATGAGGTCCTGGCTTCCCGCCAGATAGGACTGGAGAGTCGACCGGTTCGACCGCTAAAATTTGCACGTCCGGATAGTGGGCTTTCAATACTTTACCCGCTCCTGTGATCGTTCCGCCTGTACCGACACCAGCGATGAACGCATCGACTTGAAGACCTGACGCGTCGAACGCATCGACGATCTCAGGGCCGGTCGTCATTTCATGGACATTCGGGTTGGCCGCATTATTGAATTGTTGCGGGAGGAAGTAGCCGTTTTTCTCAGCTTCTTCTGTCGCCCGGCGAATCGCTCCGCCCATCCCCTCAGGACCAGGCGTCAAAATCAGCTCGGCACCGTATCCACGAAGCAGATTGCGACGTTCCATACTCATCGTTTCCGGCATGACGAGAATTGCCTTATAGCCTTTAGCGGCACTGACCATTGCGAGTCCGATGCCCGTGTTCCCACTCGTCGGCTCGATGATTGTGTCACCCGGCTTTAAGACGCCTTCTTCCTCAGCGGCCTCGATCATCGCTAAGGCGATCCGGTCTTTTACACTCGAACCAGGGTTCATATATTCCAACTTCATGTAAACCGTCGCGTCATCCGGTCCAGTCAGCCCGTTCAACTTCACGACCGGAGTCTTTCCAATTAAGTCTGTCACTGAATCTACGATACGCATTTCATTTCCTCCTTCATAATTCCGACTATTCCGATATTGTAATAATACCCTATCGGATTGAAAATATGCAATTTGGAACGACAGCCTCAGCGAGCTTGCTGTTTCATCACTTCGAGCTGTTCAGCCGAGAAGTGATACTTTTCGCCACAGAAGTGGCAAACCGCCTCGGCGCCACCGTCTTCTTCGATCATTTGACGGATCTCTTCGGTACCGAGCCCGATGATCGCACTTTCCATCCGATCCCGGCTGCACGTACAGTTGAACTGTACCGCTTGGTGGTCGAGCACTTCTAAACTATCTCCGAGTAACATCTGTAGCATCTCTTCTGGTGTCTTCTCTTCTCCGATGAGAACCGACACTGGCGGGAACGTTTTCAATGCGTCTTCTAACGCTTGAATCGTTTGCTCTGAAGCGTCCGGCATCAACTGGACGATAATCCCGCCGGCAGCTAAAATCGATTCATCTTCTGGAAGCACGAGCACACCAGCTCCGACGACTGAAGGCACTTGTTCCGACGTCGCGAAGTAGTACGTGAAGTCTTCACTGATCTCACCCGTTTGAATTTCGGACGAACCGCCAACGAAGTCTTTTAGCCCGAGGTCTTTGATGACCGAGATCGTGCCGCGGCCGACGACATCGCCGACTTTCAACTTCGTCAATCCGTGGTCGTTGACGAATGTTCCGCCTTCGACACGCGGATGTGACACGTATCCGCGGACGTCTCCTGCCGTGTCCGCATCGACGATAATTTTCCCGATCGGTCCATCGCCTTCGACTTTTAGGGTAACGCGCGCGGCTCCTTTTTGCATCGAACCGATCATCGTCCCGATCGTCATCGTCCGCCCGAGCGCGGCTGAGGCGACTGGTGTCGTCTGATGGCGAAGTTGCGTTTCGAAAATCGTTTTTGTCGTCCGTACGGCGAACGCCCGGACTTCTCCACCGAACCCGAGGGCACGGACGAGATAGTCGTCTTTCATTTGGTCAAGTAACGCTTGTTGTTCTGGTTGAATCATATTGAGTAACTCCTTTAAAGTTTATTTCTGGTTGCGCTCATAGATGAGACGAAGTCCATCGAGCGTCAAGAACGAGTCGACGACGTCAATCGTTTCAGCATGTTCACTGATCAAACGGGCCAGCCCACCAGTCGCGATGACGGTCGCTTCCCCGACTTCACGCTTGACGCGACTGACGATGCCGTCGACTTGGGCGACATACCCGTAATACGTGCCCGATTGCATCGCTTGGATCGTATTTTTTCCGACGACGGTCGGCGGGGTCGCGAGCTCGATGCGCGGTAATTTCGCAGCCCGTTGATAGAGCGCCTCAACCGAGATCATGATCCCCGGGGAGATGATCCCGCCATGGTAGCGGCGGTTGTCATCGATATAGCAATACGTCGTCGCCGTACCGAAGTCGACGATGATCAATGGACCGTCGTACTTGGCAATACCTGCGACCGCGTTGACGATGCGGTCCGCCCCGACTTCACGCGGATTATCGACGTGGATGTCGAGACCTGTTTTCACGCCGGGACCGACGACGATCGGCCGGACGTTGAAGTAGCGCTGCGACATCTGTTCGAGCGGGAAGATGACCGGTGGAACAACCGAAGACAAAATGACGCCGTCGATTTGGTCAAACGAGACGTTCGAGTGGTCAAACAGCGACTTGACGAGCATACCGTACTCGTCGGTCGTTTTCGTGCGGTCCGTCGAGATGCGCCAATGATGGACGAGCGTCTCACCATCGTACATCCCGAGGACAATATTTGTATTCCCAACATCGATCACTAAAATCATGATATGGTTCCTCACTTTGTTGTCAATTACAGTTCGATCGAATTATAACACGAAAAAAGACGAATGCCTTATTTAGGGCATTCGTCTCTTACACTTACCGTGATTCGTTGTTCGGGCGTTCCGTCGGTGTCGCTTCCGGCTTATCGCCTTCAGGGACAACGTCCGGCTTCGCTTCTTGAACGACTCCAGGCTGATCGATGACTTGTCCGTGCTTGACGGCCGCCTCATCTTTCTTCGCCTCATCGCTTGCATCATCTTTCGATGGTTCAGACGGCTCTTCCGGTTCGTGCGGAAGATATTCGCGCGTCTTGATCAAGTGACGAATCTGTTTCGAATCGAGCGTCTCGACTTCGAGCAACGTCTTCGCGACGAGCTCGAGATCGTCTTTACGGTCCGTCAAAATCTGTTTTGCTTTCGCGTAACAACGGTTGATGATGTCCCGGATCTCGAGGTCGATATCTTGTGCAATCGCATCCGAGTAGTTTTGTTCCGTTTGGAAATCGCGACCTAAGAAGACTTGTCCTCCATGGTTCGATCCAAGTTGGAGCGGTCCGAGCTTGTCGCTCATCCCGTAATCCATGACCATCTTCCGAGCGATACCAGTCGCGCGTTGGAAGTCATTGCTTGCTCCTGTCGATACTTCACCGAAGATGACGTCTTCCGCCACGCGCCCCCCAAGGAGACCAACGATTTTATCTTCGAGTTCAGGTTTCGTCATGAAGTAACGATCTTCTTTCGGAAGCATGACGACGTATCCGCCAGCATTTCCACGTGGGACGATTGTCACTTTGTGTACTTCGTCTGCGTTCTCAAGTTCAATCCCGATAATCGTATGACCCGCCTCATGATAGGCGACGATTTGGCGTTCTTTCTCCGAGATGACGCGGCTCTTCTTAGAAGGACCAGCGATGACACGGTCAATCGCTTCCTCGACATCCACGACCGAGACCGCTGAACGGTCAGACCGGGCTGCGACGAGCGCTGCTTCGTTCAACAAGTTTTCAAGGTCAGCACCTGAGAATCCAGGCGTCCGCTGCGCGATCGACTTCAAGTCAACTGTCGAATCGAGCGGTTTGTTACGGGCGTGAACTTTGAGTACTGCTTCACGGCCTTTAACATCCGGGCGGTCAACCGTGATTTGACGGTCGAATCGACCTGGACGAAGAAGGGCCGGGTCAAGAATGTCCGGACGGTTCGTCGCGGCAATCATGATGATTCCTTCGTTGTCACTAAATCCATCCATCTCGACGAGAAGTTGGTTGAGCGTTTGCTCACGCTCGTCGTGGCCACCACCAAGACCGGCACCACGCTGGCGTCCGACCGCATCGATCTCATCGATGAAGATGATACACGGTGCGTTCTTTTTCGCATTCTCGA
The DNA here is from genome assembly GCF_004337045.1 of Exiguobacterium sp. SH5S4. Classification (NCBI taxonomy): domain Bacteria; kingdom Bacillati; phylum Bacillota; class Bacilli; order Caryophanales; genus Exiguobacterium; species Exiguobacterium sp. SH5S4. The sequence goes on along the minus strand of NZ_SJUQ01000025.1, from coordinate 32,103 downwards.
ACAAGTCGCGGACACGCGACGCCCCGACACCGACGAACATTTCGACGAAGTCAGAACCTGAGATCGAGAAGAACGGTACACCGGCTTCTCCTGCAGCTGCACGAGCGAGTAACGTCTTACCTGTTCCCGGAGGACCGACGAGCAAGACGCCTTTCGGAATCCGCGCTCCAAGTCGCGAGAACTTGCGAGGGTCTTTCAAGAATTCGACGACTTCGATGAGTTCTTGTTTCTCCTCATCCGCCCCGGCAACGTCATCAAACGTTACACGACGTTTTTCTTGGTCGTAGAGTTTCGCCTTCGATTTCCCGAAGTTCATCACACGACCGCCACCACCGCCGCCTTGGGCTTGGTTGAGCAAGAAGAAGAACAAGATGAAGATGATGATGAACGGTAAGATCGCGAATACGATGCTAAACCAGCTACCACTCGACTCTGATTCTTCGATTTGAATGTCGGTATTCGCACGAAGTTGCGAGAGTACTTCGGCGTATTCGGCCTCGTTGGCCGGGATATTCGTTTCATAACGCTGGTCTTCATCTCCTGTAAGGTCACCTGTAATTGAGATGGCTCCCGGGATTTCCTGTACGGTTGCCGTTTCGATCCGATCGTCTTCCACATATTCTAAGAACTTCGAATAAGAGAGCGTTTCGCTCTGGCTACTCGGGTTCTGTAAATATTGAAGGAACAAGATCAAGGCCAGGAAAATCACACCGAACACTAAGGTGTTTTTCACTGCACGATTCATTCTCTGCCTCCTATTCCGAGAAACGATGTTCTCGCCCATTCAGTATATGTGTATACTTTGGGGTATTTCTTTTATCTTAACACGTCACATTTTCAAAAGAAAAACGTTAGCCCCCGTAAACACTCGGCTTGAGCACACCGACGTAAGGAAGGTTACGATATTTCTCTTCGTAATCGAGACCGTAGCCGACGACAAACTCGTGCGGAATCACGAACCCGCTATAGTCTGCCGATAGACCGTTCTTGCGACCCGTCGGTTTATCGAGCAACGTGACGATCTTCACCGACTTGGCTTTCCGATATTTGAGGAGATCGACGAGATAGCCGAGCGTGAGCCCGCTATCAATGATATCTTCTACAATCAGGATGTCTCGTCCTTCTACAGACGTGTTTAAATCTTTCTCGATTTTCACTTCACCTGTCGATGACGTTCCACCGTGATACGTCGATACGTCCATGAAGTCCATCTCTAAATGGATGTCCATCTCTTTGACGAGGTCCGACATGAACGGCATCGCGCCTTTCAATACGCAAACGAGAAGCGGAAACTCTTCTTTATATTCTTCGCTGAGCGTTGTTGCGAGTTCTTTCACCTTTACTTGAATCTCTTCACTTGAAATAAGCACCTTTTCCATATCGTTCATTAATGACATCTTGAAATCCTCCTCTTTCTAATCCGACACAATCATCATTTTACCATTAATCGTGGGCAAATCGCATCTGACTTATCCGGAAAATCCGAAACTCTTACTCCTACTATAGCGACAATCCTCCCTGTCGCGTCAACTACTAAGGGGACAAACGGACGATTTTCACGACGAATTTTCGCATCGATCAAGATTCGGGCGACTTTTTTCGTCCCGATCGAGAGTTTCATCACATCCCCTGGTCGGACGGAGCGGACGGTCAACGGGAACGTGAGCGCCTCGAGCGGGATCCCATCCTTGCCTGTGACGACTTCAAGTGAGAGCCCGCGGTCGCCAAAAGACGCCTGGACCGGGAGGCTCGAGATCACTCGGTCACCCGGTGCTTCAGTCAGCACTGGATCGGTATGTGGGACGAGGCTGATCACCCCATCATACTTTTGTAATCGAGAGCCGCCTTCAAGGTCGTAACGGCCCGTCCCTTTTGGACTGTCCAGAAGCCGACTGATCCCTTCGCCCATCTCGACACCATATCTAGCCGATAAGAGTCGGCCGAGTACGTATCGTTCGGGCCCGTTCAAACTGGCCACGTCTTCAAGTTTCACATGAAACGTTTTCATATCACAACGGACGTAGCGCACCATCCACTTCCCGACGTCGTCGTAGCGCTTATGCCAAATCTCACGCTGTCGACGGGCCGCCTGACCGACGTCTTGAACCACGTTCGGCCAAACATCGAGCAGCCGCGGGATGATGTGGTGTCTGATCTTGTTGCGCAAGTAATCCGTCTGCTCATTCGTCGCGTCTTCTCGCCAGACGAGTCCGTTCGCTGACGCATACGCCAAGAGCTGTCGTTTTGTTTCCGTCAGCAACGGACGAACAATCGTCCCTCCGGCGAACGGTCGACGTTCCGGGATCCCAGTCACTTCGACGACGTTTCGATGAAGCTGGATGAGTACCGTTTCGAGCTCGTCATCGCCGTGATGAGCCGTCATCAGTTCGGTATACCCGTCTTCACGCATGACCGTTTCAAAAAATGCATACCGCGCCGCCCGATAGACGGCTTGTGATCCCCCGTCCGGAAACGCAAGACGCTTCCCGTGAAACGGCACACCGTACGCTTTCGCCAACTGTCTCACGAACTCGAACTCTTCATCGGACTCGGGCCTAAGTCCATGATGGACGTGGGCGATCCCGACGTCAGCACCGCTTCTCACGACGCGGTCTAACAAGACGATTGAATCCACCCCACCCGATACGGCCATCAGCACTTTCGTCATCGTCGCTCCTCCTTGGTATAACAAAAGAAGCCATCTCAACTTGAGATGGCTTCTTTTCGCTTAGGTAAGTGACCCGTACGGGATTCGAACCCGTGTTACCGCCGTGAAAGGGCGGTGTCTTAACCGCTTGACCAACGGGCCTAAATAAAATGGTAGCGGCGGAGGGAGTCGAACCCACGACCTCACGGGTATGAACCGTACGCTCTAGCCAGCTGAGCTACACCGCCATGTTATTGTGTTGTGTCCTAAGCACATTTTCTATAATAACCAGTAGCCACGTCCGTGTCAATTCTTTTTTAAAACTTTTTTCACAAAAAATCGTGTATAGTGCCATTTCATACACTATACACGATTTTCGGTTGATTGTGCATCACGCTTCCGACGGAGCCGGGCGATATTTTTTCTTCCAAGCGATGCGGAAATATCCCCAGAGCAAGAAGAAGCAACCGACCGACACGAGCGCCAAGTATAGAATCGCCCCTTGTAAATAACTGAGCCCGTCCGCCGACAAAATCTCTTTATAGCCGGCCACCGTATACGTCATTGGAAGTAACGCGTTGAACGGCTGCAAGGCACGTGGAATCAATTCAAGCGGGAACGTCCCGGCCGACGTCGTCAATTGAAGAATCAATAAGACGATGGCAACGAACCGTCCCGGGTTCCCGAGCGTCGTGACGAGCAACTGAACAATCAATAAGAACGTAATACTGACGAGCCAGCTGAAACCGAAGAAGCGAAGCGGTGACTCGACCTCGAGTCCGAGCAAAGTCATCATCGCCACGTTTAAGACGAGCGCCTGAACAAAACCGACGACGATTAATACGCCCGATTTCGATAACAACCAAGATAAACTCCGCTTCGGTTTGCCAGCCGGATCATAGAGCGGATAGACGATTGACAACAAGAGCGCCCCGACAAAGAGACCGAGCGACATGAAGTATGGTGCAAATCCTGTCCCGTAGTTCGGTACGTGATGAATCGAGTCGTTCACGATTTGAATCGGCCCCGCCATCATTTCAACGTTCTCATCGCGGATGTCGACGTCAGCCGCTTCCGCACCCGAGAGTAAGGCGTCACGAAGTTTTCCGTTACCGGACTCTAGTTCAGTCAGACCTTCCGCCAGGTCCGAACTTCCAGAACCGAGCGCTTGACCTCCTTCGGCCAGACGAGATGCCCCTTCAGCGAGGGTACCCGTTCCTTGACCGGCCGTTTTGACCCCGTTGGCGAGTTTCGTACTTCCTTCAGATAAGGCGAGCGTGGCGTCAGCCAATTGATCACTCCCCGACGCCAGTTCCGTCGTCCCGTCATGAAGCGTCGTCACGCCTTCGTTCAATTGAATGCTTGCCGATGCAAGTTCACCCGAACGATCCATCGCGGTTTTGATACCTTGCTCGATTTGACCTGACCCCTCGCTCAGCGCCGCGGCCCCGTTGACGAGCTGAGTCTGTCCGTCATTCAACGCAACCAATCCGGCCGCGAGTTCAGTGGCACCGGCTTCTGCTTGTCCCAACCCGTCCCCGAGTGTCGTTTGGCCTTCCGTGATACGAGACGCGCCCTCTGAAAGCGATGTGAATCCCGCTTCCGTTGCCTGCATGCCTGTAGACAACTCGGCGACGATGGCTTGTAACACGTCTGGCGTTGCGGGCGTGCCGGATTCGGCGAGCGCAGACAACTTGGCGATCAGTTGCTCTTGCTGGCCTAACAGCTCCGCTTTCATTTGGTCAATGCCAGCGGTGACACCTACCGTTCCTGCTACAAGTGCTTCGTTTCCGGCACTAGCCGCACCAAGCGCTTCTGCGAGTGTGTTCGAGCCGTTGACGAGCTGGCCGCTTCCGGCCTGTGCGTCCTCGAGTCCGGCTGCGAGTTCATGAATCCCAGCGTCAAGCTGTTGCGTCCCGCTATGCAACTCGCCTAACTTCGAAGAGAACGCGCTCGTTCCGTCGACGAGCTGAGTCGTACCGTCTTTTAGCACGGCGGCCCCGGCGTCGACACGATGGACACCGTCTGACAGCGTGGAACTCCCGGTTTGGATACGTTGGCTCCCGTCGACGAGATCAGCCGCCCCAGACTCAAGCGCACCGAGTCCGTCATCGAGCTTGGCTGCGCCGTCCGCTAGTTCCCGCTGTTTTGAAGCGAGCAGTTGCGAGCCGTCCGCTAGCTTAACGGCTCCTTCTTTAGCAGTCGTTGATCCGTCAGCAAGCTCCGTCGCACCGGTTGCGGCTTCATCTAATCCATCAGCCACGGTTTTCAATCCGTCCCGCATGGCGTTGACGTACTGTTTCGTCACTTCAGTCGACAGTCCGCCTTTCACTTGCTCCATCGCCGAACCTCCGATTTGAGCGGCGAGGAAGTTATACGACTCGTTCGCGATGTACCGAAGTTCTAATTGCTCAGGGTCAGCGGACAGCGCGCTCGTCGCTTTCTCCGAAAAGTCATCCGGGATTTCGATCGCCATGTAAAAGGCGTGATCTTGTAACCCGGCGTCCGCTTCCGCTTTCGACACTTCGACGAATCGGAACGCTTCCGAGGTCGTCAACTTATCGACGAGTTCGTCACCGACAGCGAGTTCCTCCCCTTCAAACGTGGCCCCTTGATCTTCATTGACGATCGCGACGGGCAAATCTTTCATTTGGCCGTAAGGATCCCAAAATGCCCACAAGAACATGCCCGCATACATGAGCGGCACGAGCGCGACCGCGAGAATCGGAATCCATACCCGCGGATTTTTACCGATGCTCTGCCATTCTGCTTTCCACAACTTCCATCCGTTCATTTGTTTCTCCACCTTTACTTATAAAACATAACTATTTTTCATGTTCCCTATTGTGCTCGCTCCATCGAAAAATTGCAACCCTTTTTAGTTATTTTTCATAACAAAAAAGCGTCGACAATTGTCGCGCCATGAAAAAAAGCCACGGACCGGTGTCCGTGGCGTTATCGTTACGAGTAGAAGCTGATGGTTTACGAAGGGTTACCCGCGCTTGGCTCCACGTCCACCGCGTTTTGAATCAGTTTGACGCTTCAACGTTGTAAGGCGTTCGTCGCTATCTTTCAAGAACTTGGTCATCAACGTATCAAACGTTTCTGGCTCACGACGTACTTCACGACGCGCGCCGCCACCGCCACGGGGACCGCCGCCACCGCGTGGGCCACCGCCGCCGCGTGGGCCTTGACCAGGACCACCTGGACGTGGACCGCCCGGACGTGGGCCACCTTGACCAGGGCCGCCCGAACTAGGGCCCCGTGAGAAGCGTTCGCCGGCTGGACGTTCTGGGCGTTCGCTAACAGGACGATCGACAGTTTTTTTGATAGACAACCCGATTTTGCCATCACTTTCGATGTTCAAGATTTTGACTGTGACTTCTTGACCGACCGTTAGGACTTCATTGATGTCTTTGACATAAGAATCTGCCACTTCACTGATGTGCACCAAACCCGTTTTTCCATTCGGGAGCTCTACGAACGCTCCGAAATGCGTAATCCCTGTAACCTTACCTTGTACCTTGCTTCCTACTTCAATTGACATAAAATAATGTACTCCTTTTTTTGAATGATTCCCTACAATTATACGAGTCGATTCGTCAACGGTCAACGAACCTACTTATTCCTCTGGTGAGAAGTAAAAAATAATCTCGCCATCTTTCGAGAACAACAGCTCGTTGCGTGCAAGATTGGCGATGTATTCTTCGTCTTGTAAACGTTCAACCTGCTCTTTTAGCTCCGCTTGTTCTTCCTTCGTTTCACGAAGCTCGACACGAGCCTCGTCTTGCTTTAGCTCTTGATCCGCTACATATCCGACCTTTGAGAAATAGCTCTGACCGATGAAGACAATCAACAACAAAAAGACAAGTGAGGCCACGGCTAGGCGGCGTCGAAGATGGATACGTCGCCGGCTCTGTTCTTTTTCCAGCTGTTCTCTCCGTTCGTCGAGAGCCCGAATCCGCTGTTTGCGTTCCATCGGGTTACGTCCATTCATCGAATCACCTTCCTCTTGACCTATTATATTCAGTATACCTTTTTTTTATGCTTCCGTACCACTGTTCACCTTTTCTTCTTTGATCAACCGGTACATTTCTTTCGCATCCTCTTTCCGGGCATGCTCGGCAATTGAATCGATAATGACCGTCACCAGCTTATTCCCGAATCGGATTTGGAGCTCATCACCGGCCTTGACGTCCGTACTGGCCTTGGCGACTTGGCCATTCAAGCGGATACGGCCTTGATCGGCCACTTCCTTCGCTAACGTCCGTCGTTTGATCAAGCGCGACACTTTCAAAAATTTATCTAGTCTCATAATCCCTTCTCCTTCGCTTCATCCCAAAGCCGATCCATCTGTTCGAGCGTCATGTCGCTGAGCGATCCGTTCGCTTCGATATATTCAAATCGTCTCTTGAATTTTTGATTGGTCCGTTCAAGTGCTTGCTCCGCGTTCAACCCGAAATAACGGGCTACGTTGACGACTGAGAACAGTACGTCCCCTAGTTCTTGTTCATCTTCGGGACTTTCTCGCCACTCTTGTAACTCTTCTTCGAGCTTCTCGAACGCTCCGGTTACGTCATCCCACTCGAACCCGACTTGAGCCGCTTTCTTTTGGAGTTGCTCGGCACGCATTAACCCCGGTTGGGTCATGAGCACACCATCAAGCTGCGAATGTTTATTTTCCCCTTTTTCGTCTTGTTTAATCGCATTCCAGTTCGAAACCACGTCGTCGGCGTCTGCGACCGTCACGTCACCGAAGACGTGCGGATGGCGACGGACCATTTTTGTGCTGATCGCGCCGATCACGTCACGAATATCAAAGTACCCTTCATCGGCCCCGATTTGCGCGTGAAGCATGACTTGGAGCAAGACGTCTCCGAGTTCTTCGATCATCGCATCATCGTCCTCTTCGTCGATCGCCTCGATCAACTCATACGCCTCTTCGAGTAAATATTTCCGCAGTGATGCGTGCGTCTGTTTTCGGTCCCACGGGCAGCCGTTCGGACCGCGGAGTGTCGCGATGATGTCTGTCAACGTCGCAAACTCCCGCGCGAGGTGCGTCTCGTCAGTGAGTGGCGGGACATAGAGCGTCGTCAAATTGTCGACTTCAGCGACCCGGTCCATCTCGTAGAGCGGAACTTCGGAAATTCGCTCTCGTTTCGTCCCGGCCGCCGTGACAAGCTTGACAAGATGTTCGTCCGGATAACGTTCCATCAATTGTACTTTCACATCCCCGGCCACAAACCCGTCGTACACTTGACCGATTAAGACGTGCTGCGTGACTTGGAGCCGTTCAACGTCGAGTGCGGTCGCATCGAGCAGTTGAAATCCATTGATCGGATCAATCTGGAGCGCTTGAAACATGGCGTCCAAAAAGCTCTGTCCGCCGAGGAACGTCACGTCCGCCCCTTGTTCGACGAGCAGTTCGACCGTCCGCTCGGCGACGAACGGATGGCCCGGGACCGCATACGTAATCGCCAGTTCGTCGCTCTTATCGAGCAACGTCTCAACGATTTGTTTATAGACGTCCTCAAATGTATCGTTTGATTCATAAATGTGGTCGAACGATTCAAAATGAACCCCTTCCGCCTCGAGCTCTTTGACGACCGGATGTTCTTTCGTGCGCAACCAGACGAGCGGTTGCTGTTTCAAATGACGATATACCCCGAGCGGAAGTTGCTCGAGTTCGCCGGAGCCGAGTCCGACGACGGTAATTCCATAACTCATATTAGGTCTCCTTTTTATCAATCAAATTGATGAGTCGATTTCCAAACGGGATCATCTCCCATTCTTCGATCGTCAGCACCTGTTCCCTGACCGCTCGCCAGACGTACAAAGCGCCGCCGCACACCACCATCAAACCGAGCCAACCGAGTGCGTTGACGCGGTTTGATGGTGACTCAGACGCTAACGCGTTCAAACCGAGCAAGACGATCCCCATGGGCAGGACGGTCTTTAAAAGCAGTCCGTAATGGTGCAATCGAAACGTACCGAGCGGAATGTTCTGATCGAGCCGATTAAAATTAAAGGCTGCCATCGCTAAAAATGCGAGCGACGTACCGACTGCCGCCCCGTCAATCCCATAACGCGGAACGAGCAGCAAATTGATCACAAACTTTACAATCATGGCAAACAGCATACCAAAGGCGGCCGTCCGCTCTTTGTCGATCGCTTGAAGGCACGTCATACTCGCGACTGCGAGCGAGGCCGCGAACGTACTTGTCGACAACAATACAAGCGCTCTTGTACCGTCAGCATTTTCAAACAACGCGACGTTCAAAGGCCACATGACGCCCATCAGTCCGATCGTTGCAGCCGCAGCGACCGTGGTCGTCACTCGAATCATCGAACTGAGGCCCGTTGCCGTCGCTGTGAGTCGCCCGGCCCGGTAATGGCGGACTAAGTTCGGCACGTTCGCCATCCCGAGTGCCGTCGTGAAGAGGATCGCAAACTGCACGAGCGGATAGCCACGGTCGAACACGCCTTTACTCACTTTGGCCGAATAATCGCCGCCCATCAAATTGACGATTGTGAATGAATCGACGAGTTGCATCCAAAGAATACCGAGCGACGCAAATCCGACCGCAAGCCCGCTCGTCAAGAGAACACGCAGTACGGCACGCAGTGTTGTGGCACGGACCGCGACGATTCGGAACCCTTTCGCCCAAATCGACAAGACGACGACGGCGACACTCCCGCCGACTAACGTCGCCGCATAGGCATAGCGACTGAGTTCATATGCGTCACGTCCAAAGTGGACACCGACGAGCAATGAGACGAGCAACACCGCGACCCGAATCAAGTTTTCAAGCACTTGCGACAGCGCACTCGGTCGCAAGTCATCAATTGATTGAAATGACCCGCGCAGTACCGCAAGCGCAGGCATCAACAAGTAGCTGAGACTGATGATTTGGAGCGTCGTCGCCAGTTCGGGGTCACCGAGCAAGCGCGCGATGACAGGCGCAAGCGCGAACATCGCGACCACGAGGCCGACAGCGAGGCCGAGGAGCACATAAAAACTGCCCCACAGGACTTCTAACTTCTGTCTTGGACCTTGTGCCCCGACCCCGATTTTGGCAATCACGACCGGCATCGCGTAAATCCCGAGCGAGGCGACGATCGCCGCAAACGGATATACCGTCTGGTAAGCGTATAACCCAAAATCACCGGCAATGTTTTGATACGGGACCCGATAGGCAAAACTAATAAATTTTGAAATGTATCCTGCGAGCGCAAATAAGACGACGCCCGTCGCAAACTTACTTGGCGTCCGCATGGACCACCAACCGCTTCACGAGTTCCTCAAGGACCGTGTCGGCATCGTTCAACAGCTCGACAACCGGCATACGTCCGCTGAGTGACAGCTTGAGCGCCCCGTTGTCTTGCCCGACTCCGAGTTTCCGTCCGAGCGGCATCGTCCATTCCATGAACGACGGCACATCGAGTGCCGTCGTCGATTCCATCGATAACACGATGTCGATCCGCTCTGGTGACTGTTTGATCCGTGTCACTTTCGCCAGCTCCCCGTAAATGCGCAGACGCGTCAGTTGGATGAGCAACGCGACCGGTTCCGGGAATTCTCCGAACCGTTCGATCAGCTCGTCTTGAAGCGCGAACAGTGCTTCTGGTGTATCGACATATTTGAACCGCTTATACATCTCGATCTTCAGTTCGCTGTCCGACAAGTAATCGTCCGGAATGTAGGCATCCGCTTGGAACGTGACTTCCGGTTTGAAGACGACTTGTTTCGCTTGGCCGCGCATGCGGTCTTTCCGCTCTTCGATCGCTTCTGACAACATCTGTGAATACAGATCGAACCCGACCGAGTCGATGAACCCGGACTGTTGGGCACCGAGCAGGTTGCCGGCCCCACGAATCGATAAATCACGCATCGCGATCTTAAACCCGCTGCCGAGCTCGGTGAACTCTTTGATCGCTTGCAGGCGGCTCTCCGCAACTTCGGTCAACCGCTTGTCTTTCCGATACGTGAAGTACGCATACGCGATCCGGTTCGATCGGCCGACGCGTCCTCGAAGCTGATACAGCTGCGACAGACCCATCTTATCGGCGTCGTGCACGATGAGCGTGTTCACGTTCGGGATGTCGATGCCGGTCTCGATAATCGTCGTCGAGACGAGGACGTCGGCTTCTCCTTCAAGAAAACTGATGAGCTGACTTTCAAGCTCGGTTTCGGTCATCCGGCCGTGCGCCGTCGCGATACGGGCATCCGGCAACAGCGCCCGAATCTCTTCGGCTTTCCGCTCGATCCCTTCGACTCGGTTATATAAGAAGAACGCTTGGCCGCCACGGGCGAGTTCGCGCTCGAGCGCTTCTCGCAACACGATGCCGTCGTATTCCATGACGTACGTCTGAACCGGATAACGGTTCTCCGGCGGTGTCTCGAGGACAGATAAATCACGGATTCCGATCATCGACATATGAAGCGTCCGCGGAATCGGTGTCGCCGTAAGCGTCAAGACGTCGATGTTCGTCTTCAGCTGTTTCAGGCGCTCTTTATGCTTGACCCCGAACCGCTGTTCTTCATCGATGATGACAAGGCCAAGATCGGCGAACGTCACGTCTTTCGACAGCACGCGGTGCGTCCCGACGACGACGTCGATCGTTCCCTCTTTCAGTCCTTTTTTCGTCGCCGCCAGCTCACTCTTCGAACGGAAACGACTCATGACCGAGACGTTGATCGGGAATTCACTGAACCGTTCGAGCATCGTCTCATAATGTTGCTGCGCGAGCACCGTTGTCGGCACGAGGAATGCGACTTGTTTGCCCGCGAGAACGGATTTGAACGCCGCCCGGATCGCGACTTCGGTCTTGCCATATCCGACGTCACCGCAAAGCAGGCGATCCATCGGGCGCGACCGTTCCATATCCGCCTTGATCTCGGCGATCGACCGAACTTGGTCTTCCGTCTCGGCGTACGGGAAGGTCGATTCGAACTGGCTCATCTCGTCATCGTCCGCCGGGAAGGCGAAGCCGACCGATGCCTCTCGGGCCGCATAAAGTTTGATCAACTCGTCGGCAATGTCTTCGACCGACTTGGCGACTTTTGATTTGACCTTCTTCCATTCCGTCCCGCCGAGTTTATAAATCTTCGGCTCTTTCCCTTCGGCCCCGACGTACTTTTGGACGAGGTCGATTTGATCGACCGGCACGTAAAGCGCGTCATCCCCGGCGTACACGAGATGGAGGTAGTCTTGATGGATCCCGCCGACTTCGATCGTTTTGATACCTAAGTATTTCCCGATTCCGTGATGGATATGAACGACATGATCATTCGGCTTCAGCTCTTGATAACTCTTGATCCGTTCGGCGTTCGTCAAATTCTTCGTCTGCCGTTTCCGTTTCGTGACCCGCTTGAACAGCTCCGTTTCCGAGACGACGACGAGGCGGCTCGTCGATAACTCGAACCCTCCTTCGACCTGTCCGATCATGACGTGGACATGGCGTGGCAACAGCTCCCCGTCAACGTTTGTGAACGTGGACGGGATCCCGTAGTCTTCCAGGAGCGCCACGACTTTGTCTGCCCGCATTTGATCCCCGGCGAGGAAAACGATCCGGTGATCACTTTGTTGCCACCGCTCGACCTCTTGCTTCAACAAGTGCATCTGTCCGTGGAAGGCAGGGAGCGGGCGGCAACTGAGATGGACCGTATTCGTCTCCGGGATCCCCGAACGCCGTGATGGCAGCAACGAGAACGCGACTTGTTTCAAGCTTCGGAACACTTTGTGCATCGGCACGGCGAGGGTATAGTTGCTGACCGACTCCCCGCGTTCGATCAGTGACGAGAACCATTCGGCCTCTTCACGGTCTTGCACGTCCGCCGCGTCCTCGATGCGTGCCACTTCGTCCAACATGAGGACCGAATCAGCACCCACATAGTCAAGCAGCGTCGACGTATAAAGTAGCGGCGTATACTTCCCGAGCTTCTCCGGCACATCACCGCGTCCGAACTGTTCGATGTCGCGGGCGATACCTGATTCAAGCGCTTGTCGAATCGTCTCGGTTTCAATCAGCTCGAGCGTCCTTTCGTATTGCCGTTCGAGCGCTTGTCCGGCTTTCTTCAACTGTTCGACCGATGCGACGAACTCGGTCGCCGGCGTGATGACCGCTTCCGAAACGACACCTAACGACCGTTGCGTCTCCGCATCGAACGTGAAGACGGAATCGACTTCCGTGTCGAACAAATCAATTCGATACGGTCTCGCTTCCGTGAGCGGATAGACGTCAAGAATACTGCCGCGGACCGAAAACTCACCTGGCGCCGTAACCGTGGCCGTCCGCTCGTAACCAAGTTCAATCAGTGTTGAGGCAAACGGCTTTAAATCAAGCTCTTGCCCTGGTTTGATCGTCCGATGACTCGCCAGCCAATCGGTCGGACTCGGCACGAAACGACGCAAGCCACCGAGCGGTACGACAAGGACGCCTCCCTCTTCGGTCAGGAGGCGTGTTCTGGCTTCGATTCGCGCGGCGAGGAGCTCGGGACTGGATGTGAGCGACAGTTCCCCGGCGAGCGTCTCGTCAATCGGATAGAGCAACGTCTTGCTCGGTCCGACAAGTGGCTCAAGCTGGTCGAACATCTTTTGGGCTTGGTACATGTTATGGGTGACGACAACGAGACGGCGTGTCGACTGTTTCGCCAAACCGGCCAAAACGAGCGCTTTGGCACTTGTCGTCAATCCCGTGACGAGTTGACGGTCGACTTTAGGCAACCGGTCTCGAATCACGTTCGTCTCCGGCAGTGTCACCATAAATCTCTCTAAAGCGTTCATTTGTTTTCCTCCACCTTATACGACAAAAAAGGGTGCTGTGACCCTTTAGTTATATCGATTCATGAGCGCGACCCAGTCCGTGTCCACAAAATCTGTTGCGGCGGCCACGGCTTGGTCGAGCGTATCGTTCAATTCGGACATATCTTCTTTTCGATAACTCATCAGTACCCAATCAACAACTTTGATCGGGTGCGGCGGACGTCCAACGCCAAGCTTAAGCCGTTTAAAATCCATCGTCCCTAGATGCTGAATCAATGACTTGATGCCATTATGTCCACCGGCACTCCCTTTCGGACGCAGGCGGAGTTTACCTGGGACCATGTCTAAATCATCATAGATGACGAGTAAATCGTCGATATCGATTTTATAGTAATCGAGAATCGGACGGACCGCTTCACCTGATAGATTCATGTACGTGAGCGGTTTGACGAGGACGACCCGCTCTCCATTGATTCTTCCCGTTCCAATGACTGCTTTAAACTTGGCTTCGTCAAGCGTGATCCCGTGCTTGTCCGCTAACCGATCAATTGCTAAAAACCCGATATTATGACGGGTCATTCCATATTTCTTGCCCGGATTCCCGAGACCGACGATACATTTCATCATGTTCCTCCTGAACAAAAAAGCCCAAAGGCGAACGCCTTCGGGCCTCGTTTTTTTAATCGAACAGCGTGCTCACCGATTTGTGCTCGTGGACACGCATGATCGCTTCCCCAAGCAAACGGGCAACCGACATCTGCTTGATTTTGCTCGAGCACTCGCGACCAGTCAAATCGATCGTGTTGAGGACGACGAGTTCTTTGATTGACGAGTTGTCGATTCGCTCCATTGCCGGGCCAGACAGAACCGGATGGGTACATGAAGCGTATACTTCTTTTGCTCCCGCTTGGACGATTGCGTCTGCTGCGAGCGTGATCGTACCGGCTGTGTCGATGATATCATCGATCAAGATGGCTGTTTTGCCTTCAACGCTGCCAACGATGTTCATGACTTCGGCCACGTTCGCTTCCGGGCGTCGTTTGTCGATGATGGCGATTGGCGCTTTCAAACGTTCTGCGAGCTTCCGGGCGCGCGTGACACCGCCGTGATCTGGTGAGACGACGACGATATCTTTTGCTTTGAACTCATCTGTCTCAAAATACGTCGAGATGAGCGGAACGCCTAACAATTGGTCTACTGGAATATTGAAGAAACCTTGGATCTGAGCGGCGTGCAAGTCCATCGTGATGACGCGTGTCGCTCCGGCTACCGTAAGCAGATCGGCAACGAGTTTCGCTGTGATCGGCTCACGCGACCGTGCTTTACGGTCTTGGCGTGCGTAACCATAGTACGGGATGACGACGTTGATCGTGCGAACCGAGGCCCGTTTCAGCGCATCGATCATCACGAGCAGTTCCATGAGCGTTTCATTCACTGGTGAGCTCGTCGATTGGATGATGTACACATCGTCGCCTCGGACGCTCTCCTCGATATTGATGTAAAGTTCTCCGTCGCTAAACCGCTTCACTTGGCAGTCACTGAGTGGGACACCGATTTCTTTGGCAATTTCTTCAGCTAACGGGCGGTTCGAGTTTAAGCTAAATAGGCGAATTTCACGTTCATATACAGTAGACATGTTTAGGATTCTCCTCCATCGTTTTCCATAGTAATAGGCAGCAACTTAGCGTTTCGTGTAACCTTCTTTGTTCGTTTGACGCTCGCGCGCAATCGCGAGAGCTTCTTCAGGGACATCGTTTGTAATCGTTGAACCGGCAGCGACGATCGCGCCTTTCCCGACTGTCACCGGGGCAATCAAGTTGACGTTGCATCCGACAAACGCGTCTGCTTCAACGACCGTCTCAAACTTATTCTTACCATCATAGTTGACCGTGATCGATCCACATCCGAGATTGACACGTTCACCGATCGAGGCATCTCCGATATAGCTGAGATGCGATGCTTTCGCACCGTCCCCGAACGTTGATTTTTTGATTTCCACGAAATTGCCGACGCGCGTATTGGCGCCAAGGACTGCTTGTTGACGAAGGTGGGCGAACGGCCCAACTTGCGCATGACTTCCGACACGGCTATCACTGAGTACCGATTGACGAACGGTCGCACCGTCTTCAATCACACTGTTGCGGATGTCCGAGTTCGGTCCGATCACGCACTCCGAACCGATGACTGTCTTGCCAAGAATGACTGTCCCTGGGTAGATGATCGTATCTGATCCGATGACGGCGTCCGGCGAAATGTATGTCGAGGCCGGGTCCATGAAGGTTACGCCTTCGCGCATAAGGCGTTCGTTCGTCCGCTTGCGCATGAGTGTTTCAGCCTGCGCGAGAGCGACACGATCGTTGACACCGATCGTCTCGCCGAACGTCGGCGCGGTATGGGCCGCGACAACTTCGCCTGCTTCTTTCGCAATCGCGATGACGTCTGGCAAGTAATACTCACCTTGAACGTTATCGTTACCGACTTGTTTGAGGGCATCAAACAATAATTCGTTGTCAAACACGTAAGTTCCCGTATTGATTTCAAGAATCGCTTGCTCTGCAGCAGAGGCGTCTTTATGTTCGACGACTTTCGTCACGTTACCGTCTTCTCCACGGATGACACGACCATAACCGGTCGCATCGTCAGCGATCGCCGTCAGTACCGTTACTTTCGCTTGCTGCGCCTCATGATGGGCAAGGAGCGCCTCCAACGTTTCCGCTGTGAGAAGTGGTGTGTCACCACAGACGACAAGCGTCGCACCTGATTTACCAGCGAGCTCAGCTTCTGCCATTTGAACCGCATGGCCCGTTCCAAGTTGCTGTTCTTGGACCGCGTACTCGACGCGCGAGCCTAGCGTCTCTTGTACCGCTTCAGCCCCGTGACCGACGATGACGATTTGACGACTGACTCCGATTTTGTCGAGTTGGTCGACGACATGTTCGACCATCGGTTTTCCGAGGACCGGATGAAGCACTTTATAGAGCTTAGACTTCATACGCGTCCCTTTACCTGCTGCCAAAATGACTGCAAAACGATCCATTCTTGATTCGCCCCTATCTTAATCGACTGTTTTTATTCAATCGTTCGGTTTTTTCTATATTTAAATCCTGAATACACCGTTTCTACTATATCGAAACCGTGACGCGGTTTCAACCGTTGTAACCATTCGTAACCAATCAAACGCAAAAAGGCAGCGGAAGGGTCCCCATCCGCTGTCGAGTCATTATTCGTTTATACCGTTGTATGATTCCTGTGCTTCGTAAGTGGAAACATCGACCGTGCCGTAGGCTTCGAGCACAGCCGCCTCGACTTTTTGGCGCATATCTCCATTGATCGGGTGAGCGATGTCTCGGAAGATGCCTTCCGGCGTTCGTTTACTCGGCATCGCGACGAAGAGCCCGGTGCTTCCTTCGATGATTCGAAGGTCATGCACGACAAACTCTTGGTCGAGCGTGATTGAAGCGAGCGCCTTCATCCTACCTTCCGTCGTCACTTTGCGAATTTTTACGTCTGTGATCTGCATGTTTCGCATCCCCTTTTCTTCGTTGTCTATGCCATGGTGTACTTTCACTAAAAGGTTAAAGTGATTCAAGCGAACCGATTGACTCCGTATGACTGATATACCCTCTCATCATAAAACGAAATCAAATTTTTGCCAATCACTTTAAGAACTGTTCGACGTTACCGCGTGAAATTGTGACGAGTCCTTCATCTGCATCAACGTTCGTCAACTTCATCAAGCTGACGTACTCACTCACCATTTTCTTCTCGGCACCTTCGGCTTCCATCAAGACACCGACACCAGCTAGGTTTGCCTCGAACTCATTCAACAGGCTCATCATCCCACGGATCGTCCCGCCTGCTTTCATAAAGTCATCGATGAGCAAGACGTTTGCGCCTCGTGGCAAGCTTCGACGTGCGAGTGCCATCGTACGGATCGCTTTTGACGAGCCGGAAACGTAATTGATACTGACGGTCGACCCTTCCGTGACACGGCTGTCGGACCGGACGATGACGAACGGAACACCTAATTGCTCAGCGACCGCGTAGGCGAGCGGGATCCCTTTTGTCGCAATCGTCATGACGACGTCGACTTTACGGTCCGCAAACACCGAGGCGAAGATTTGTCCCATCGGTTTCACTTGACGCGGATTACCAAGCACGTCGGTTAAGTATAAATAGCCTCCCGGAAGCAGACGCTCCGGTTTCGACAGTTGATCGCACAAGCCATCGATCATCGATAGCGACTTGTCTTTGCTCCACCCTGGAATGAACATGACTCCCCCGGCCGCACCTGGGACGGTAATCAATTTTCCGGTACCGTCGTGGGCGAGCATTTCACTGACGATGACTAAATCTTCACTGATCGATGATTTAGCAGACTGATAGCGGCTCGAAAACATCGATAACGAGACGAGCTGATGTGGATGGTCAAGCATATAACGGGTCATATCGACGAGACGACCACTTCTACGAATTTTCATACGGATTCCCCTTCACTTTGTCAATAATAGACGAATGTTCTAAACAGAATATATCACTTTCATTCGTTTTTTTTCAATGTTTTTTACCGAGAATCCGAACGACGAACACTTCCGGACAAAATCCTTTCAGTCCGTTATAGACGCGGTGCGCTTTTTGCTCGTGCTCGATGAGCGCGAATACGGTCGGGCCGCTGCCGCTCATCAACACGCCATCAGCACCACAATGCAGCATCGTCTCTTTGATTTGACGGACTTCGGGATGCAGTTCAAGCGTGACGCCTTCAAGCGCGTTGCCGAGGTTCGCACAAATTCCGTCAAAGTCCCGTTCACGAATCGCTTTAACCATCGCCGCAGTGTTTGGATGGATGATTTTCTCCATCTGAACGGCTCGATACACGTCAGCCGTTGATACACCGAGCTTCGGCTTCGCCAATACGACATAGCACGGCGGCGGTGACGGAACCGCCTCTAATATCTCACCGCGGCCCCGGGCGATCGCGGTTCCACCCATCACACAAAACGAGACGTCTGAACCGACCGCGGCTCCGAGCTCTGCTAACTCCTCGAGCGTTAAACCGAGGTCGAACAGTTCATTCATTCCCCGAAGCGTCGCCGCAGCATCACTTGACCCTCCCGCGAGCCCTGCTGCGACCGGGATTTGTTTATCAAGGACGATTTCGACTCCTTCTGTGATGCCGAACCGCTTCCGCAACAGATCGGCCGCACGGTAAGCCAAGTTCCGATGATCGCTCGGGACATAGGCATGCTCAGACTGGATTCGAATCTCATCCGTATCAAGTACGGTCAATTCGAGCCGGTCGGACAAGTCCACCGTCGTCATCACCATTTCTACTTCATGATAGCCGTCCGTCCGCTTCCCGAGGACGTCTAGTGTCAAATTGATTTTTGCCGGCGCTTTCACACTGATCGTGCGCATATCGTTCACCCTTCCCAATGTATCTCCTGTTCGCCATTGTACCGTAAACGGACGCACAAAAAAAGAAGCAGCTGCCAATGCATCCGCCCCTCATTTATCGATCAATTACTGAATTCAATTTTAACTGTATCCGTTAGGACATCAGCGTAGCTATACGAGACACGTTCCACATTATGGTAGTCTTCATCCAACTTGACAACGAACACCGCAGGATACGTCTCAACGAGCGTTCCAAACCGAGTAACGACTTTCTTACGACCGCCGTTTGCTTTCAACGTCAATCGTTCTCCAACATGTGATTCGAGTTTTTGTCTGATTTCTTGCAACGTCTTTGGCATACGCTTCACCTCACTGTTACAAGTATAGCATATTCTAAAACGGAAATAAAGATTAAATATTATAGCGACTCCCTATCCGGTCGTCAACTATTTTTAAGTGGTAAAATTGTGTCTGCTAAGCGTGCAAACTCTTCAAGCGAAAGCGTTTCGCCTCGCCGTTTCGGGTCGATTCCCGCTTCATTCAAGAGACGTTCAAGGTCTACTTTTTTATCTTTGCCGAGATGATTCGTCAAGTTGTTCAAAATCGTTTTTCGACGTTGCGCGAAACTAGCGCGGGCGATTTCAAAGAAAAAGGCTTCGTCTTCGACATCGACGGCCGGGCGCGGCCGCATCTTGAGCGTGATCACGGCCGAGTCGACGTTTGGAGCCGGCATGAATACGCTTTTCGGTACGATAAAGCTTACACTCGCTTCCGCATAATACTGGATCGCGATTGATAACGAACCGTACGCTTTCGTGCCAGGTTTCGCCCCGATGCGCTCAGCCACCTCTTTTTGAATCATCATGACGAGCGAACGGAACTTGATCCGGCTCTCGAGCAAACGCATGATAATCGGCGTCGTCACATAATATGGCAAGTTGGCGACGACCGCGATATCATCGATTCCTTCATTCAAGAACTCACGTTCGACGATGCTGCGAATGTCGAGCTCGAGCGCGTCCCCATGAATGACGTGAACGTTCGGGTAAGGCGCCATCGTGTCTTCAAGGATCGGCAGAAGGCGTTGATCGATTTCAAGCGCGACCACTTTTTGCGCCCGCTTGGCCGATTGTTCCGTCAACGAGCCGATTCCCGGACCGATTTCGAGCACACCGCTCGCTTCACCTAGTTCTGCGGCGTCGACGATTTTATTTAATATATTCAAGTCGATTAAAAAGTTTTGTCCGAGCGACTTTTTGAATGAGAAGCCGTGACGTTGTAAAATCGCTTTTGTGCGATGAATCGTTGCAATGTCTTTCAATGATTTTCCTCCTCTAACTGAGCGAGCGCCCGCTCCCATTCTTCGATGGTCACACGCAACGCTTCGACTCGTTTCACAAATTGCTTGGCGTTCGGTTCCCCGATGCGGAGCAAAACACCTAGACGCTTGCGACGAGTTGCGGCGTCAGCCCCGCCGATCAAATCGGCCTCGAGCACCATCTGTCGTGTGACGAGCGGCTCGTCCGTCTCAACTCGCGTTTCATAAACCGCCTCGAGCACACGACGGATTGTCGCAGGTGTCGCGTGTTCGACGCCGATTTTCCCTCGTTTGTCTTTCGCCTCGGCCCGAGGGAGGTAGGCGTGTTTACAGCCCTTCACTTGCTCTTCGACGATGGCCCGGATCCGGTCGCCCGGATAGTCCGGGTCGGTCAAGATGATGACACCGCGTGTCTCCTGGGCACGTTTGATCCGTTCGATCGTCTGTTTTGACACGGCCGACCCGTTCGTTTCAATCGTGTCGACGTCGTACACTTCTTGAAGCCGGGTCGTATCATCGCGTCCTTCGACGACGATCACTTCTTGTATTTTCTCACGCATTGTCAGTTCCTTCTTTCTCTTCTTGCTTCGGGATCACCCAAATCGTCAGTGGCTTACGACCAAACGTGACCGCTTCCTCTTTCGTATCCATCATGATATCGATAATATTGCCTTTAATCGCGCTGCCTGTGTCGAGAGCGATCGCCATGCCAAACCCTTCGATATAGACACGGGTTCCGAGCGGAATGACGGCCGGGTCGACCGCAATGATCCGCATTCCTTCATACAGGATCGTATCCGTCACGTCATAGCCGCTGCGCGTCAGTACTCTGCCGTCATACGTCACGGTGTCTTCTGCGTTGTTCGTATAGGCGGTGGCCTCGACGAGGAGCTGTTTGGCTGATGTGAAGTCGAGGACATCGTCGGCCCGAGGCGTTTCCTCGATTTTGATTTCCGCTTCCTCGCGGAATGGACTTGTCGAGTCAACGGGCTCAGCCGGCGCTTCGGCTGCTTCAAACTCGGCTTCGCGCTCGGTTGCGACTTTCGTACCGACCTTAATGATTTGCGGTCGGACTGTCTGCACCATTTCGACGTCTGTCTCGGTCCGATTTGTAATTGTACCATTTTCAACTGTCAGTGCATACCGCGTCCGCTCTAGACCAGGGACGCCGACTTGTGACACTTCGGTCGTCCCGACTGTAAGTGTCGCATCCTCTTCTTCAATGATCTCAAACGGGATTAAGCGGTTCTCATATTGAACGACGTCTCGGCTCATGTTGACGGTGATCGTCATCCCATCACGCACTTCGGCCGTGAGCGCCGGAACGACCGTATCTTTATCTGAAATCTCAATTCGGGCTTCTCGTAACACCTCTTCCACGGTCGATGCCATCGTATGAACTTTCGTCGCATCATCGCCTATGATCAAATCAAGCGCCACGACCGGCTGATAGCGAATCGTCATTCCTGACGTGATCGGTGTTCTGACCGACGGATAGACATCATCGCCTTCTCGTACGCTCACACCGTATCGGAGCAGGACATCACCAACGGTCCGCTCACGGGTATCGATCGTTTCCATTTGGCCGTAACCGATCTGGAGCGACACCGTATGGGCCCGTTCGATATGAATGACACGCTCCGGCGGGATGTCCGCACTGAGCGCCGGCGTCACATAGTCGGCCTCATCGATCGTGATCCCGGCCTCGGCGAGCACTTCGATGACCGAATCAGCCTGTGTGTCGTGCTCAATCTTGACACCGTTATCGATAATCGTAATCTGCTCCGGCTGCATCATCATGTAGGCGAAGACGACAACGACAATGGCGCCTACACTTAACACGAAACGTCTCATCATCATGGAAGTCGGAACAGCCGTTTCGCATTGGCGGTCGTCGCCTCGGCGAGTGCTTCGTAAGGCATGCCGCGGAGCGCTGCAATCTCTTCAGCGACGTAAGTGACGTATGCCGGTTCGTTTCGTTTACCGCGGAACGGTGTCGGCGTCAAATAGGGGCAATCCGTCTCGACAAGAAGACGGTCGAGCGGTACCTGCTGCGCTACTTTCTTCGGCACTTTGGCGTTTTTGAACGTCACCGGTCCGCCGAGCGAGATATAAAAATTCAACTTCAAACAGCGCTCGAGCAGTTCGACAGACATGCTGTAACTATGAAACACGCCGCCGACAACTTCCGCGTGCTCTTCTTCTAGCAGATCGAGCACGTCCGCTGTCGCTTCGCGGTTATGGATGACGATCGGCATGTTCGTCCGCTTCGCGATCGCGATTTGCTGACGGAACACACGCTGCTGTACATCTTTCGGTGACTTGTCCCAATGGTAATCGAGGCCGATTTCCCCGAGTGCCATCACTTTAGGATGTGCCATAAGCGCTTCAATTCGGTCGAGTTCAGCTTCGGTGCAGTCGATCGCGTCGACCGGATGCCAGCCGACGATGGCGTAGACGTCCTCATACGCCTCGGCCAACTCAATGGCACGGTCAATCGTAGGTGTATCGAATCCGACGACGAGCATCGGCGAGACGCCGGCAGTGCGAGCACGCTCGATTGTCGCCTCGACATCTTCATTGAACTGCTCAGCGTTAATATGGGTGTGCGTATCAATCAACATGATGCATCCTCCTTCTTTAGACAAAGAGAGGGAGACCGAAGTCTCCCTCAAAATTATTTGACGATGGCCCCGTTCGGCATATTTTCTGAGACGGTGGCGAGTTCTAGCTTACCATCTTTATCGGCTGCTAAAATCATTCCTTGAGACAGTTCACCGCGGAGTTTGACCGGTTTCAAGTTGGCGACGACGATCACTTTTTTACCGACTAAGTCTTCCGGCGCATACCATTCGGCGATTCCCGAGACGATTTGTCGCGTTTCGCCGCCAAGGTCGACTTGAAGCTTTAATAGTTTTTTCGCTTTCTTGATCTTATCTGCTTCGACGATTTGCCCGACCCGAAACTCAACTTGGTCGAACACATCGATCGTGATTTCTGGACGGACGTCCTCATCTTCAGCTTCAGCCGGCGTTGCTTCCGCTTCGATGCGCGCTTGCGAAGCTTGACGCATCATCTCTTGAATCGCATCGACTTCTTCTTTCACGTCTCGACGTGGGAAGATCGGCGTTCCGTCCGTCACGACCGCTCCATCAAAGGCAGCGAACGTATCGAGCGCTTCCCATGACATGTCTTCGTCAACGAGTCCGAGCTGACGGAACATTTCTTTCGGCGCCCGTGTCATGAACGGTTGAATCATGATCGCGACATGGCGGAGTACGCCCGCGAGGTGTGTCATCACAGATGCAAGCTCATCACGCTTCGACTCATCTTTTACGAGCACCCATGGTTGTGTCTCATCGATATATTTATTGGCTCGGCTGACGAGTTGCCAAATACTTGCGAGGGCGACCGAGAACTCCATGTGCTCCATCGCTTCTTCTGTCTTGTTCGTCGTGTCGTTTACCATACGGAGAAGTTCCGCATCGAACGCCGTCACGTTCCCCGCATAAGCCGGTACGTTGCCATCGAAATACTTCTTGATCATGGCAACAGTCCGGTTGAGAAGATTCCCGAGGTCGTTCGCGAGATCAAAGTTCAAGCGATCGACGAACGCTTCCGGTGTGAACGTGCCGTCCGCACCGAATGGGACTTCACGGAGCAAGTAGTAGCGAAGCGAATCAAGGCCGTAGCGGTCGATGAGTGGAATCGGATCGACGACGTTCCCTTTCGACTTCGACATCTTACCGTCTTTCATGAGCAACCAGCCGTGCGCGAACACTTGCTTCGGTAACGGTAGGTCAAGCGCCATGAGCAGCGCCGGCCAAATGATCGTATGGAAACGAACGATTTCTTTCCCGACCAAGTGTACGTCTGCCGGCCAGTAACGATTGAACAATTCGTCGTTATCTGTCCCGTAGCCGAGCGCGGAGATATAGTTCGTGAGCGCGTCGACCCAGACGTATACGACGTGTTTCGGGTTCGACGGGACTTGTACGCCCCAGTCGAACGTCGTCCGCGAGACTGCCAAATCCTGAAGCCCCGGCTTCAAAAAGTTGTTGATCATTTCAGTTTTACGCGATTCCGGTAAAATGAAATCCGGATGTGACTCGAAGTACTCGATCAACCGGTCCGCATACTTGCTGAGGCGGAAGAAATAGCACTCTTCGCGCACGAGCTCCACCGGATGGCCGCTGTCAGGACTTTTTCCATCAACGAGTTGTGATTCTGTATAGTACGTCTCGTCCGGAATCGAGTACCACCCTTCGTACTCACCGAGGTAAATATCATCATTTTTGAGCAGCGTCTCAAACACGTGTTCGACGACCGCTTTATGACGGGCGTCAGTTGTCCGGATGTAATCGTCATATGAGATCTCAAGCTTGTCCCAAAGCACACGGATGTCTTTGACGACTTCATCGACAAACGCTTGTGGCGTCACGCCAGCTTCTTGGGCCTTTTCTTGAATTTTCTGTCCATGCTCGTCGGTCCCAGTCAAGTAACGGACGTCAAATCCTTTTAAGCGCTTATAGCGAGCAATCGCATCGCCGGCCACCGTCGTATAGGCATGACCAATGTGTAGTTTCGCACTCGGATAGTAAATCGGAGTCGTGATATAAAAAGTTGGCTTCGCCATAGTATGTTCTCCATCCTTTCGATATTTGCAATTTCCATTATACACGGTTCGACAAAAGAATTTCCAAACCAATTGTTTGGAATTAATTTGATGCTGATTCATAAAGAATGTTCCAAAAAAACCCTTTCTTTGTTTCGTGTTCAAATAATCGGGGAATTTTATGGATATACGATTCCCTTATCGTCATTATTCGAAAATGTGTATTTCCAATAGTAAGCAGTTGACTGCAATTGGAAAGTTTAGTATGCTTTTTGCTATAGCCACATTGTCGAATTTTGACGATTCATGTCACCACGAGATTTCGACATCATTGGAGGAGGAAATACAAAATGAAATCTACAGGTATTGTACGGAAAGTTGACGAGCTCGGGCGCGTCGTTATTCCAATTGAATTGCGCCGGACACTCGGTATCGCTGAAAAAGATGCACTCGAAATTTACGTCGACAACGAACAAATCATCTTGAAAAAATACAAACCGAACATGACATGCCAAGTGACAGGCGAAGTATCTGACGACAACTTCAAGTTGGCTGACGGAAAACTCATCCTTTCACCTGAAGGCGCACAGCGCGTTCTCGTCGAGTTGAAAAACATGCTCGAGAACTACTACAGCGAAGAGTAAGCAAGGGAATCCTTGCTTACTCTTTTTTGTCGACTTGATGATACGCATCGTAGACTTCGCTTCGTGCCAAGCCACGCTCTTTCGCGACTTGCTTAATGGCCGCGTTCGGTTTGAGTCCGTCTTCGATGTACCGATCGACATGCTCTAAAGGCGACAGCGTTTCCCACCAGTCGCTCGTCGGTGCAGACTCTGTAGAGCCGCTCACCATGACGACGAATTCACCACGCACCTCACCCTCGCACCAAGCGAGCGCCTCTTCAACCGTGCCTCTTAAAAACTCTTCGAACGTTTTCGTCAACTCTCGACCGAGCACGATTTCGCGATTACCGAGTACGTCCTTCACCCCGGTCAACATCTCTTTCAACCGATGCGGCGCCTCATAAAAGATGAGCGTGCCCGGTTCATATTGAAGGGAAGCCAACACTTCGGTCCGCTCTTTCTTTTTACGAGGTAAAAAACCATAGTATAAGAACCGTTCTGTCGCGAGGCCAGATGCGACGAGTGCTGTGAGTGCCGCGTTCGCACCCGGCAAGACGACGACCGGTAGCTTCGCCTCGATCGCGAGTCGGACGAGGTCACTCCCCGGATCTGAAATACCAGGCATGCCCGCATCCGATACGACGGCGACGGACTTACCGTTTTGAATGTCTTCGATTAAACGGGGTCCGCTCACTTGCTTATTGTGCTCATGATAGCTGACCAATTTCGTCTCGATCTCGAAATGACGACATAGTTTCATCGTTTGCCGCGTGTCTTCGGCCGCAATCAAATCGACTTCACGCATGATGCGGACGGCCCGGTACGTCATGTCCTCTAAGTTGCCGATCGGTGTCGGTACGACATAAAGCGTCGGCCCCTCAGTTTGATAACTTTTCTGTGAATTCATTGGTCGTCCCCTCCATCAGCTGCTGTTTTTGAGCGCGGGTCAATTGTTTGATCGACCATTCATACCGCATCGCTTCCTGTTTCGTCTCGAACGACTTGACGTATCGAAGACTGACCGGGAGACGCGCCCTCGTATATTTCGCACCTTTACCGGCGTTGTGTACAGTGACCCGTTTTTCGATATCGGTCGTGTAACCGGTGTAGTAGGTTTGGTCACTGCATTCGAGAATATACGCATAATAGTTACGCATCGAGGATGTCTCGCATCGTTTTCGTATACGTATCATCTTCCTCATAAACGATAAACGGAGGTAAGATCGTGAGTCCTGGTTTTCCATCTTTAGACCCCTCTATAAGTAATGTGTTCGCATCTCGTCCTGCCTTCGGATAGACGAGCTGCATCCGCTTCGGCTCAATGCGGTATGCCCGCATGAGCGTGACGATATCGAGCAGCCGTTCGGGCCGATGGACGAACGCGACTTTCCCGCCTGGCTTCACAAGCTGACTTGCCGAACGAATGCAATCTTCAAGCGTACAGAGTACTTCATGACGAGCAATCGTATGGTGCTCATTTTGATTGCGAAGCGACGTCTCATTGGCCAGGAAGTAAGGTGGGTTACACGTCACAACATCATAACGGGCATGGCCGAGACTGGAGGCGGCCGTTTTCACATCTCCTTCGATGATGTGAAGCCGCTCTTCGAGACCGTTCACCTCAATGCTGCGATTCGCCATGTCGACGAGCCGGGGCTGAATCTCGACGCCCGTCACCGTCCCTTTCGTCCGATAAGATAAAAAGAGCGGGATTGCGCCGGTGCCAGCGCATAAATCGACCAACTTTCCTTGTTGAATCGGTACCCAAACGAATTCGGCGAGTAGCACCGCATCCAATGAGAATGAAAAGACATCATCACTTTGGATGATTTTACCAGGGCGTCCAAGCAAATCGTCAAGGCGCTCCCCTTGTTTTACAGTCACGCTGTTTCCCTCCTATATAACAACAGAGGCGACGGACAGAGATTTCCTCCGTCTATCGCCCCCGATTAATGCTTATTTAACATCGACATACAGAAGAGGCAATCGCCATCTTTTCTGACTTGTCCGTAGTGCAAGTTGCAAATATGGAACCCTTCCTGATAGAGCGCCGCCAAGTTGTTCTGTCCTTTTCCGGACAAAGCGATTTGCGGATCGCCATCAGGGGTTTCGACTTCTGCAAGCTGCTCAACCTTTTCACGCAGGTGATGGTTCTCGAGATACATATGTTGGTTTTCTTCAAGCAAATAGGCGAGTTGTTCTTTGAGCACGCTTAAATGCTCCGTCAACACGTACATCTGTTGCTCGATGGCATCGACCCGCATCATAACTTCTTTTTTATCCATTCTCTCCACTGCTCAGCACCCCATCACTGTTTCAACGGTTTTCGTTTGACCGCACCGACTTCGACGAGTTCATCGATCGTATACGTCACAACACGAGTCCGGTCATTCAATTCGACTTGAATCAACTGATCCAAGATGTTGAGACCGACGACACGTCCGTCACCTTCTGGAATTTTGATTCGCTTCCCGACGTCTGGCAAGTCTCGTTTCAATTCTTCATACGTATCGTTCTCATATTTGAGACAACACATGAGACGACCGCATACACCGGAGATCTTGTTAGGGTTCAAGGAAAGGTTTTGATCCTTGGCCATCTTGATAGACACCGGTTCGAACTCGCCTAAGAACGAGGAACAACACAGCACTCGACCACAAGGACCGATTCCACTGAGTAGCTTCGCTTCATCCCGCACCCCGATTTGTCGGAGTTCGATCCGTGTCCGGAACACGCTCGCTAAGTCTTTAACAAGCTCGCGAAAATCAACGCGCCCCTCAGCCGTGAAATAAAAAATAACTTTATTACGATCAAATGTATACTCAACATCTACTAATTTCATCTCAAGTCGATGTTCGCGAATTTTTTCTTCACAGACGGCGTGAGCGTCAACAGCTGCCAATTGGTTGTCTTGAACGATTTCGGCATCTTTTTGATCGGCGACACGAAGGATCGTTTTCAACGGCAAGACGACTTCGTCTTCACCTAGTTGTTTACCAACTTGGACGATTTCACCGTATTCGATTCCTCGCACCGTCTCGACGATGACATGGTCTCCACGTTCAAGCGTTGCTTCGCCTGGTGAAAAGTAATAGATTTTTCCCGCTTCTTTAAAACGGACTCCAACTACTTCAAGCACGCTCTCCTATCCCTTCTGCAAATCGAACGTTAACCGTTCGAACGTTAATTGAGGATTGACGTTTGCCTCGAGCCGTCGAATCGCTTCATGAACGAATTCGATGGCATGGACGATTTTGTGTACCGGACGATCATTCACGAAAGCCGTATATAACGACTGCTCTTTCGTGAACAGTTCCGGGACATAATCGGTTCGAACTTTGAAGTGGAGAGCTTCCTCCAACCAACTTTCGAACAGTTCGAGGCCGACTCGGAGTTCATTGCGCCCTTTGAAGTGACCGAGCCACTTCTCTTGGGCGAACAAAAGCAACTCTTGCGGCCGTTTTGTCAATACTTCAACTAATTGTACCACTAGCCCGTACGCCTGTACAAACCAGTCGTTGTGAAGTGCCTCGCGCGCATCGTCCCATTTCGGATAAACGGTCAGGGCAAGACGTGCCAAATCGTTCGTGCATTGCATCTCTTCTGCCAGTTTTTCAGCAAGGCGGACCCGGTCAATGGGGCGAAATACTAAGTGTTGAGCCCGTGAACGAATCGTCGGGAGAAGCAGTTGAGGTTGCGTCGTCACCAAAATGGCGAGTTTGCCGACACCGGGTTCCTCAAAAAACTTTAATAAACTGTTCGCTGCTTGCGTCGTCATCTTATGCGCTTGATGGATCACATAGACTTGACGATCGCCCTCGGCTCCCCGTAACGACAGGTCGCTCAATAGCTGCTGGATTTGTTCTTTTTTGATACTGGCCCCGTCCGGTTCAACTTCCATGTAGTCGACGATATTGCCAGAATCCATCCGTTTGCAGTTTCGGCAAACGCCACAAGGTTCAGCCCCGCTAGGCATCCCACAAAAAAGTGCCTTGGCAAATAATTGGGCCGTTTCAATCAGATAAGGTTCATAGTCACCCGAAAAAATGTAGGCGTGCCCGATTTTTTGAGCGGCAATCGAATTCTCAATCACTTTTGCTACGACTTTCTGTGATTCAGTCAACTCTTGGAATCGCATATGTGTGACCATTCCCATTAAAACTGATGAAATCCTTCAATCGGCAAGACGAAAATAGTCGCTCCGCCAACTTGGACTTCAACAGGATACGGAATGTATGAATCGGCATGTCCACCCATAGGCGAGATTGGCGTAATCATTTGATCGCGGCTTGAGCAGTTCGATTTGATCAAACCTAGCAAATCGTCAAGGCGTTCTTTCGGGACACCGATCATGAACGTCGTATTGCCTTCCTTCAAAAAACCTCCGGTCGTAGCCAATTTCGTCGCTCGAAAATCTTCTTCAATTAAAGCGTCTGACAAACGCGCGCTGTCTTTATCGTGTACGATTGCGATTACCATTTTCATAATTCGTTCACTCCTCTTTCGTGTAGTCGTTCTATCGTGATATCGAACACTTCATCTTGGATGATTTCAATCGTCTGGCTTGCGTCGATTCGGACCATTCGGCCAGGATTTTGTTGAAGTAACGTCAAGAAACCTTCATAGACGCGTTGATGAAACGCCTCGTCCCGACTCTCGATTCGATCTAACTGCCCGCGTTCTTTCATGCGATGACTCGACTGCTCTGGACTTAGGTCGAATAAGAAAGTCAAATCGGGTGTGACCCCAGCTGTCGCCCACTTATTGAGCGATACGACTTGCTCTAAGTCATACTGAAGACCATACCCTTGGTACGCGATGGATGCATCGACAAACCGGTCACAAACAACGATGGCACCCCGGTCGATGGCCGGACGAATCACCTGATCCACGTTTTGTGCACGAGACGCTGCATACAGCATCATTTCGGTGCGTGGTGTCATTTCGTCATGTTCTGGAGACAATAACACTTCCCGGATGCTATTCCCGACTTTCGTTCCTCCTGGCTCTCGTGTCATAACAACCTCATACCCTTTTTTAGTCAAGGCGTTAGCCAGCAATTGCAACTGCGTCGTCTTTCCAGACCCGTCTGGACCTTCGACAGTGATGAACATACCTTTCACTTTTAAAACTCCTCTACGATAACATCAATTTGTTTTATCATAACATGTCTGTTCGCCTGGAGGTTCCGTCCCAACGAAATCCACTCTTTTAACACACGAATTTTCTCATCCGTCACGGTCTCACCTTTTAAAATCCAAGGAATTCCTGGCGGATAAGGGATAATCGTCTCAGCTGCAACGAGTCCGATCGCTTCATCGAACGGAAGGCGCACGACGTGTGTATCTTCTTTTATAAGATGAAGGCGCGAAACAGGCTCCGTCATCGGAAACGGATAAATTGTTTCATCCTCGTCAATGAGTGGGACATGCTGAGAAGCATTTTTAATCAGCTTCACCCAATGATGGATCTCTTGCGTTTTTAATTCCCGGAACGGCAGACAGAATAACACATGGTCCTCGGCTGCAAGTTCAATATCAATTCCAATCGAAGATAGATGTCTACTAAAGATCAAACCGTTCTTCGGATAAGTCAGCACTGTCATTTTTGTGAAATCATCGCCCACTTTTATTGTGAAACCGGCACGTCTCATTTCCATAATAAAAGCTAAATGACTCGTTTGAATCAGTGACCAATCTCGGTCACTCAAATTTTCGAGATAAGCTCGAGCATGATCAAGCGACGCCATGATCAAGTAAGACGGGCTAGACGTTTGGAAGGAAGAGAGCGCATGAAATAAACGCGATTCATTAATATCTTCCTTATAGTGGATCCAGGCCCCCATCGTGAATGCCGGAAGTGTCTTATGGGCGGACTGGACGACAGCGCTCGCACCTTCAAAAATCGCTGAGCGGTTTGGAAGATTCGGATGAATCAAGTGTGCCCCATGCGCCTCGTCTACGAGTAAAGGAATCGTTAACGTCTGCAGAAAACGACTGATTGCCCGTACATCTGCCATATCCCCATAGTAAGTCGGGGACGTAAGCAGTAACGCTTTTCCTCCGGGATATTGCGTAACCGCCGCTTCGACGGTACGAAGGGACACGACTGTCGGCAGACCACTGCCCCGTTCTAGTTCAGGAGTCAATAAAATCGGCTCTAAGCCCAACCATTCAATTGCGTTCCAAACTGATTTATGTGAGTTTCGCTGGACGTATACCCGCTCACCTCGTTTGACTGTCGCAGCTAACATGCTCCAGTTGCCAACGGTCGATCCGTTGACTAACCACTTACTCTTACTTTGATACAGGGTCCCAAGAGCCTCTTCACCTTGCTGGATAATCCCTTCAGCGTGATGAAGGTCATCCAGATGTGCAAGTTCGGTTAAATCATACGGCATGATTTTATTAAATGCTGTCGGGAGGCTATCATCTGTCACGGTCCCGTTATGATGACCTGGCACATGAAACGACACACGTCCTTCCCGAACGTGCTGTTCAAGCATTTCCATAAACGTGAATGGATTATTTTTAGGCTTTCGAGTCATGTGGAAATCCTCCTTATCCGACACCGTACGCATAAATTATACAAAAAGAGACGACCAAGCAGATGCTTGGTCGTCCTTCATATGGCCTGGCAACGTCCTATCCTCACAGGGGGAGACCCCCAACTACTTTCGGCGCTGAAGCGCTTAACTTCCGTGTTCGGCATGGGAACGGGTGTGGCCGCTTCGCTAT
>NZ_SJUQ01000024.1:0-48912 GCF_004337045.1 Exiguobacterium sp. SH5S4 | reverse complement strand
TTACAACTGCGAACGCGGTCAGTGGAACCTAAAAAAGATGACCCCGGAACAATATCGGGGCCATCTAATCGCCGCATAGGACATACGGGCTTTTTATTAAACTGTCCATTTTACGGGGCTCAGTTCAAATCGATGCTTCGAACACGTTTCAATTCCACTATGACTTTATTTAGTTAATATCGAAGGGAATCACGTGTTCTCCTGCAACAATCTCCTCTACTACAATTAATGCGGCACGTGTAGAGTCGACAGGTACCTCATAGGTCAACGTGACCAAGGACGTTGAAGGGACTCGAAGCCAAGAGTTATGTTCCCAGCCTTCGGTGTGTCACCACGTACCGCCACAGAAACTAACTTATATCCCCGAGCGACTTAAGCAGGAATCGGGACGATTTTCTCGATGCTGACGAGTTCATCACGGCCACACCGAGTGTCGCTGCGATAGAACCGACAGCGAGCTTGAAACGACGCTCGGTCCGTCTCGTGTTCACCTGCGTCCCACGCATCGCCTGATACTGCAAAACGTGACGGCCATTTGGGCCGGCAGTAATGCGCCAATCAGGCCCGTCAGCACGGGGACGAATAGCGTTGCCTTGAGGATAACAATATCACTTCTACTTTCGTTTATGTTCTGCCACATGATCTCCTTCGTCCTAAGCATGGCGATGAGGAGCAAGACACCCATCGTGCATGATTCCCTCCTCGAGTTCGACGTAGTTTCTGAGGAGTGAAGTGAACATGCGCTTCAATTATGTCTCAAGCTCATTAAACACAAAAAAATGGAATGCTTGAGTATATTTTGCCATGTAATGTTGAAGTTCATCGTCCAAGAACTGCTTTCTTTTATTCATATACTCACCAACTTCTCGAAAATCAGGTTTACATTCACTAAAGTTTTCTGGTGTAACGTGTTGTATGATTTCTCTAAAATACGAGTGAAAAATTTTATCAAACTCAATTAGTTTTAATGACCATTCTTGTAATTCAAAGGTTCTTTTCGTAAGTAGCGAGAATGAATATTCCTCGTCTTGTGATAAATCTGTTCTAATAGCAATTAGAGAGTTTGTATATTGAACATCAAGCTCAGGTGTATGCATTATTCCTCTATGTTTTATATAGTTATATGACCTTCTTATTTCTTGAGTTAAATCATTTTGGAAAAACGAATTTATGTACTCTCTTATTGAGTCATCGGCATATCTTCTTAATAGTTCATTCAAAGATTTTATACTACATAACCCAGCATATTTTTCATATAAATCATTATCTTCCATAAATAAATAAGAGGAATCTCCCCAATAAAACCACAGTACTTGCCAAGATAGATCTATTGCATAGTTATAATAAGCTAATGAATTGGCTAGAAATCTTGATCTAACAAACGTTAAATGTGTCTCATCATGCTGAGAAATCATCTCCCCATAATTATCAACTTGATAGAATGATAAATTAGTTCTTGCATTAGCAATCGAATGATAAACATCCTCTATTTTAAATGTTGAATATATTATATGGGGATCATAGACCACATAATGATGTTCCTCAGGAAAATAGTCTCGCCAAAAATGAATATCATGCGTTTCATATAAATTATCTATCATTTTATCTCCTTATCATATTAATTTATTTTAAAGAAATTCTCAGTTATACAGTCAAATTTATTTTATACTCTGCTCAGTTCAAAAATTGTTAGACATGTCGTTTCAAATCCAACTCCTCGTCTTCTAGCTTTTAGGTGTGCTCGCAGAACTCATTTTTTGAGCAATTTAAAGTTATATTTTTATTTTCTACAGAATTAAGATTCTTGTTAGTCATGTTATTCTTCGATTCCACTTCGAATAGTCCTCCTCTTGTTTTTATGTTCTATCAAACTTTTTAAAGTATTTCCGTCATAGCACTTCAAAATAGTCATAAAAAAACACCATTCGGCCGAATGGTGTATATCGTTAGACGTATCCACATTTTTGCTTTTGACGTTACGCTTACAGCTACGTGCACACCACTAAAAAAAGCCTAGGAGCAAAGATGATTTTTAAAAATAGCTTTTGTAATCGTGACATAAATGAGCAACTGTACAATGAGTGATTTTATCTAAACGGCGCTAGACGCTCACGCATGAGCTTAAATCACCATTCCTTCTCCCTTAATCCATCTTCAGGAACTCCCCAATCCTCGAACCAATACTTGATGAGTCAATAGACGTGCATCATTTTATACTCAAATACACTCTTTGATAACTTCGAGACTACAATACTGATGTCTCCATTTGCAACAACCCATGTCCCGTATGGATATCATTAAAATTTACTTTTTACCCAGATAGATTAACAACCGGAAGTGAAGTTAGTTCCATGCCTATCGCGAACTCACCTCGGCCATCGAGACCTACATCTCGTTCTACAATCACAATCATTTCCAGAAACGAATAAACGGATTGAGCCTTGTCGAATACAGGGCTCAAAAAGCCCAGATCGTTTTTCATTAGTTGCCCTTTCTACTTGATGGGAAGCAGTTTAATACAAAAACATCCCGATTTGATACGCATAACGAAAAGCACTGTAGATTCTGCCACGAAATAGTAGTTAAGCGAACATTTATTAGCTAACAAATAACTTAATCACGATTCATTCAAATATTTACTTAAAGCACGACGAATGATTTCATCTTCTGACACATGTGCCTTTTGCGCAGCTTGTGTTAATCCGACGTATAAAGGATCTGTCAAATCAGTAAAGCGAATTTGTACACGCATTGGCTTCACTGGTTTAGCTTCAACTTCGAGCACACGTTGCTCCTGACGTTCGATCAACATTCGTTTTACTTCACGGAGCTCTTCACGTGTCATCTCGTACACGGTCTTATCTCCTGAAGCAGTGTAATATTTTTTATTCTCGAGCAGCGCGAGCTTCGGATCTTCTGGCCACGACAACAACTCAGCAAGTTTTGTCGCACTGAAATCTTGCTCGAGAGTCTTCTCTAAGATGTTCGGACCAAACGTGTTCCAAAAGGCTACGAAGCGACTGACTTGAGGGTGTGACATTCCAATCTTGTTTAAAAAGTCTTTCCAAGTTCCTTGTTCTTTTTGGAACTCTTTTTTTGTTTCAGGATCACGGAATAGACTGTTCGCATGGGCAAGTATACGACACTTTTCGACAAAACTAGTCGCTTGAATCGCATCGATATGATTGTAATATTGAACGATTCCATCCATGTCCTCGGGAAGCCGTTTCGTGATGATACGCGACAATCCTGTCGCTGGGAGGGCCTGATAAGGGTTCGACACGGTCGTCGTCGCAGAGAACTCTTTCACGGCCTCGACTTGTTCCGTACGGCTATCCGTCGCTTGTTGATTCTGATTCACCGGAAGGTTGGCACTGAACGTCGAGATTTTAGGCGTATGTTTCTTTCGGTTACGTGTCATAAAGCAAGTACCTCCTGAGCAAGTAATAGATAGGCGTCTGTGGCTGGGCTCTTGTGATCAATGACGGGACGAGACTCTCGCTGCAACGTCTGAACCTTCACCGCATAAGGAATCGTCGTCAAAACAGGAATACCGACCTCTTTCCCGAGTTCTTCAAGTTCTTCGACTGTCGTGACATCCCCCTTCGAGCGGGCACTCACCATCGTAGGGATGAAGGCAGCGATATGAATGTCTTCCCGGAATCGTTTCATCTCTTCCAATTCTTCTGGTGCCGAATAGACGGCATCCATCGAGAACTTCTGCATCTGTACAGGCATCACGATGCGATCCTGAGCGACGAGTGCGCAACGGGCATAGGGATTAAGGGCAGAAGTCGATCCTGGACAATCGATGAGACAGATGTCAAACAGTTCATCAATTTTGGCGAGTTCTTCGCTGAGTCGATACTCGTACCCGATCTGGCTCGTCAGGTCACTCGGTGAGGCTGAGCGTCTCGTCGGAACAAGATAGACCGTTCCCGTCTCATACTCGCATGTCACGATGACCTGTTCGATCGGTGTATAGAATGGATCATTCTCTTCAAGCAGGCAATCGAGTAACACCTTGCCTTCATAATCGTTTGTCAGACCGAACCCATTTGTCGAAGAGGCCTGGTCGTCCGCGTCGATGACAAGGACACGTAATCCGTCGCGTGCATAGGCATGAGCCAAATTGATGGTGGTCGTCGACTTCCCGACGCCGCCCTTTCGATTGTACAATGCGATTTTCTTCATGATTCGTCTCCTCGCTTATCGTCTGTGACGTCGATGATATTGTCGTTCACGGTCCGCTCGATGATTTCCGTCAACAGCTCACTTACACTCCTGTTTTGTGCATGCGCATACTGTTGGAACTGATCGGACAGATCCGACGGGATTCGTGCAGAAAGAACCGCAGATGGTTTCTTCGGTTTTTGAAACGGGCTGACTTTGACCTTCGATACAGATTCACGTGTTTTACGGGCCTCACGGATTTGTTTGACCGTCAATTCGTCGACACCTCGAGACTCGCCGTCGATATAGAGTCCCTGTTCGACGACTTCCTCGACATTGTCGAGATACATCAGTTCAAACAGCTTGGAAGCCGGCAAGCTCGCAAGGGATGCTTCAAGTGGATGTAACGTCTCATATGCTTTGATATACCGGGATGCAAGAGAACTCGACATCGAAACGGCTTCGAGAAAACCGATCCATTCTTTTTTGTCATGCATCTCAGAACGGGCGATGACCAGCCGCTTCCCGATCTCGAATACAGAAATCGTTTGAACTTTTGAGAGCTCATTGATTTCATGGACGAGGTCTTCGACTTCTTTCGACACCGGAAGTTTTTGAACGAGTGTACTGATATTCGTCAAACCGCTCTGATATGGATGCTGCTCACTCGGCTTAATTTTATGAATGTTTCGGTTCCGTGCCTTCATGACGTCCCACCTGCCTGTTGAACGACTTGTTTGGCTAATAGTCTAAACGGTTCAGCGAGTCCCTTCGATTCCTTGGAGCGGTACTGGATGACACTCTTGCCACTATCGGCAGCTTTCTCAATGAATGTGGATCGTTTGATCATCGGAAGGATCTCTATTGCCTCCTCCTTCGCGATGACTTCCATTGCTTCATAGTATTCTTTATCTGCCTTTAACGAAGCATCCATGGCGACAGGAAAAATTCCCGTGATGACGAGGCCCGGATTATAGAACTTCTTCACTTTTTGTATGGTCCTTACCGTACTCGCAAGTTGATCGAACACGAGCTTCTTCGGCATGAAAGGGATGACCGTCATATTTGACGTCGAAAGCACGACTTTCGAGAGTTCATTGATCGATGGGACCGAGTCTAGGATGATCCAATCAAACTCATCCTCGAGCGGTGCAATCATATCTTTTAATAGAAAGAGCTTGTCTTGCTCAGAGATCAAATTGATCAACCTCGCATTTCGTTCATTCGAGGGGAGAAGACTCACGTGATACGTCTCATCGTCAAACAGGACTTCTCGGATATCGAGATTGCGTGTATGTACATCAAACATCGTCATATACTTGATCGTGTCAGATTCTTTTAACATCAACTTACTGAGTGAGCCTTGGGGATCCAAATCAATGATGAGAACTCGTTGTCCCAGCTCACCCAATGCGTAAGCCATATTCAAAGAACAGGTCGTCTTGCCTGATCCACCTTTCGATATGTAAAACGTGAGTATGTTCATCTTCTCTCCCCTTTCTCTTTCATATCATGTCACATTCACTCTTTCCATTCAACACAAAAACAGCAAAGACAATGATAAATTCAATATAAAAATGTATACAATAATGATTTGGATTTGTATACGATTTTTGAATCTGAATATTTTTTGTATATGTTTCGACGTCGAATTGTATACAGAGAAATTTTTGACCTAGGTATTTATACAAAGTTCCTGTTGTGAACGTCATTCATATTTGTAGATCTCTTTTATAGAATAAATACGTGGCACATCTGAACATGCTTTAAATAATAGAAGAAGAGATAAAACCATATTCTTCTGAGTTAAAAAAATATAAATAGATTAGAGAGAGTTAAATAAAGATTAATAGAATTAGAAAAAGAAGAGGGTCGCTCAAGCCAGTCGTACCAATCCTTCTGACGATTTAAGTGAAAAGAGATATTTCAAAAGCGCCATCGTTTCATTCACAAAGGTTCATTTTTTTTCAACGCTGATTTGAGAATTAAAAAACAAGAGAAGATTTAATTCAGTAAATCCTTGATTACTTAACTGTTTGGTTTGATTTTTTTCCTAAAAGTAAAAAAATGCAGATTCAGTATGCACTGATGACTTAGAACGAATGGGAAACAATACAAACAGAAGGAAACACCTGAAAGAATGGGTCATTTTCATATATACTTTCAAAAACGAACATGACAAATAGACCATCATGCGATAGCCAATTTTGCCTGGTTCTCTTTTAGTCGTTGATGGAGATAGAAGATCGGTTCTTCAAAGAACAGCTTATGGGTGCTCGAGTGGACCAAGTCCTCACGATGGTGTAGGAATGCCTGTTTTAACTCTTCGACGACCCGTTTGAATGTCTCGGCCCCGAATGTATCGCTCATCGAGAAGAGTGAATCACGGTTGACCTTGAGAGCATCAAAGTCGAAGAACTCCCCTACTCG
Source organism: Exiguobacterium sp. SH5S4 (assembly GCF_004337045.1). Lineage (NCBI taxonomy): Bacteria > Bacillati > Bacillota > Bacilli > Caryophanales > Exiguobacterium > Exiguobacterium sp. SH5S4. Next base: position 42,309 of record NZ_SJUQ01000024.1, on the reverse strand, counting down.
CTTGCGCATTTCGAACCAAACGAGCTGAACTTCAGTGCGGTCTTTCTCTTTGATCTGCTTACTGTCTTGCGCAGCCGATAGCTGGACTTCAAGTAAGAGCGGTCGTGTCGCGTCTTGGACTCGTTTCTTGAGCGAGATGTTCTGTTTGACCATATTTAAGAAACGCTTACTGTCTTCAACAAGCGACACTTGAAGGAATTTGAGACCAGACATCATCTTTTGGATGGCGAGCTTATGGCCACAGTATTTAGGAAGGAATCCTTTGATCTCATCGTAGGTCAGGATGGCCTGTTCATTTGACTGGACATGAACGTCTTTTTCGACCTGGACGATTGTCCGTAGCGCGAGTCGTAACGTGTTCACATTATCAAGCGCGATTAATTCGGACAAGAGACCGTGCCAAACAGACGTATACCCGGTCTTCGAAACGACCACAGCAACGTCTACAAACAAATCACGATAGTTTTCAAGGTAATCCGTCAATTGGATTGAAATCACTCCTGGGAAGTGACGGATGACCGTCATGAGGCCATTCTGTTCGAAGGTCTTCAAGTTGTTATGTAGGGAGCGGACCGACGTACAGGCAAAATCCGCGACCATGTGGTCTTCGATGAATTCAAGCTTCCCTTGGTCGTCAGCGTAGGCGAGAATAGAGAGAATATGACGGATTCGAGACTTGGTCCATTTGAAGGCCGTGAAACAGGCCGGGATGTTATAATGATGCTGCTCATAACGATAGTGATCTGGGCGTTTCGTCCAGCGTGTCAATCCGCTCATCGCGACCAATAGTTTATTGGCGATTAAAATGTGTCGATTCGTCTCCATCATCTCTCCTACACCTCCCCTATCCTAAAATATGCTAGTTTCAGTATCCAGCTCTTTCAAGATAGTGTCAAAGTGCGTTTTCAGTACGGCATTTTGTTACCAAAATGAAAAATTCGTTGATATAAAGCCATTTTGAACCAAGAAAAATATGCGTTTTCAGTACGGTCATTTGTTACCAAAATTGATTCATCCGCTCTACAGCGCCATTGCTGTAGAGAATAGAGTAGATTTTTTTAGATGGAAAGGAGAAAAGTGTAGTTTCGGTACGGTGTTTTGTTACCAAAAACGAAAAATTGTAAGTTTGGTACGGTCGTTTGTTACCAAAAGAGAAGGAAATGTAGTTTCAGTACGGTCATCTGTTACCAAAAAAACAAAAAGAGTCTCAAAAATTTATTTTCTAAAGGGCGAGGAATCCATAAAAATGTAGTTTCGGTACGGTGTTTCGTGACCAAAATAAGAAAATGCACTTTCAGTACGGTCATCTGTTACCAAAAAACGAAAAGTGCAAGTTTGGTACGGTCATCTGTTACCAAAATCGTTGAAATCTGATATAAAGGAAAGCCATATTCACCAAGAAAGGCGATTTGATTGAATATCTATCGAATCTTAAGATGAAGATTTAGGGAAGATAGATTCAAACCAGCGCCATTTTTTAAGAAGAATGAGAGGAAAGTGTAAGTTTGGTACGTTACAAGAGAAGATATAATTCAGGATGTCCGACGATACTCGACATCATTGGACGTGTTGGTTCCAACTTCACTGTTAAATTCGAATCGTCGTGATTCATGTGAAACAATGAAGTAGATTAATTAAAAAAGAACCCAGATAGACTAGGTTCTTCTAGATAACAGTTATAACAGTAACGTGTCCGCATGACCTGGCAATTCCCAAGACTCCAACGGATAGAAGGTGAAGAAGTAATAATCGCCGGAACGGTGCCAGTCCTTCAGGATGAAATCATGTTCCTTGATCCGATCCAGGTTCAATTCAAGCTCTTTCAGGTTGTCGGCCTTTCGGACCTTGTTGAATCGAATCGAATAGGTGAACTGACGCCAGTGCCTTCGCACTGGTTGTTGCTCCCCTGTCTGGATGGAGCTCATCCGTTCTTTTTGTAGGACGAAGGCCAGATGATAGGCGAAGCTGCCTTTCAACTGTTCGATCTGTTCCCCATAGATGCTGACGATCTGTTGTTTCAACAGGTCGTCGTAAATCTCCTCACTGACCGTGACGATGACCTGGCTCTCGGCTAATGTCGTCGCATTTTTAATGGTCACCGAGGAGAACAGGCCTCGGATGAAGAAGTCCCCGTCCTCGTTGTGGCCTGCGACCCGATAATAACCGAGCTTCATGAGACGTTGCGTCGTCAAATCGTAGCTTTTCCCACTATCGTTCGCATACAGCTTCTTGACGAGCTGCGAGAGTGGGAAGATGATTTTCCGGCTAGTCTGGAACGTCATGTCCCGATACGCCAGAATCTCTGTGAAGGCCTCGAAGTCTTTCGAGTCAAGGTCCGGCACTTTCCCGTTCAATTCTTGGATGAATTCTTTGCTCACAAGGACCGAAAGGTGGTCGGGAATACCTTTCTTATATTTCGGGATCACCGTGTCATAGTTCTGAAGCTCGAGATTCAACTGCGACGCTTCATTCAGTTTCTCATCCAACAGGTCCGTCTGGTTCTTGATGCGGTCAGACATGCCGAAGAATGGGATATCGACGGCGAGCGTCGGAGAGTGGTGCGCCGTCGGTTGGTTGAGATCGACCTCTTTGGCGACCTCCCAAAGAATCATCAAAACGTCCGTCTTGAGTGAGGTCTTCTTCTGATTCACCGTCTTTTGGGACCAGTAAGGATACGTATGGATTAACAGATTCGGATTCTCAGCCCATTCTTTCAATTCTAGGATGCATTGTTGCATATAACCTTCGATGGTTTTCACGTGAAACTCTTTCAGGAAGGCTTCAGGGCCGACCAAATGATGATATGCGGTAATCATCTCGAACCGGGCACGCAATTCTTTCTTCGGGCCACGCCCCTCCTCATAGTTTCGGATGGAGGCCTGCACCCATCGTTTCTTTAGCTTGTTGAATGAATGATAACGTATCTTCTTATAAGAAGCTTCTAGATTTTCGAATTGATAGTGCTCTTGATAAAGTGTCGTGACGAATTCCTGGATATCAAAAATAGACACGCTGTGGAGAATCTCCTCCATACGATGCCTTTGAATAGCCGTGACCGCTTGAGAAATGATGAGTTGTTGCGAGCGGCCATTGGAGGTTGATTGAGTCTCCATATTGATCACCTCTTCTAAGGATAAATATAGCACAAATTAAGGCATATTTTTTTATCCAATTTAAATTATTTCAAATACCGTAGTTTTCATAAAAGTGTGCGCCGGCGCACACTTTTGGAATATAAATATTGTGGATAAGGCGATTTCTTATCCTTTCACTCTGTTTTCGACAATAAAAGAGAATAAAGATGCTTTGCAAATAACTAAGCATCATGATGTGTCAGCGCTCTTGAATTATTTTTTTTAGGATTATTTAAAACAATTTGATCGGTTTTAAATCAAAAGTGGGCTTAGCATGTGTTTGAGACATACCAATGTTTAGACTCTCTTTTTTTAGGATGTCCAAATTTGTTAGTTCATGATACATAAAAGCATTTAGAAAAGTGTGCGCCGGCGCACACTTTTGAAGAACGAAAACCAGAAAGAACTGAGGGTTGATATGCAGACGGGGTTAAAGAGGAACATTGATTAAAAACATTAAACTGAAAGTGTGCGCCGGCGCACACTTTTTTGGATTGTTCAATTATAATAACGTTTATAGTTTTTTGAAGAATCAACTCATGTTAAAAATCAACCCGATTCGACTGAACATCACGTCTATGCTGATAAAGTTTATTTTTGTATCTTAGAACGTTGTAATACTTTAAAAAATGAGAAGCTTAAGTATTATAAGCAGCACTTATGAAATATATAAAAAACCGTCAAAAGATAAAGAAACCATAGATTTATCTTTTGACGGGAAGTTTCAAAATACCTTATTCAGTTATATGTTTGTTAGTGAAGACTTTGTCCGTTATGAGCATTAGGACTTTCGTATAAATAGTTAATTACATTCCATTTTTCTTAAAATCATTATTCAAGCGTTGTTCTATCAAATCGTAAAACGCTATATTCTCTGATTCATTTAGAGTAGGAATGATTTTGGGGACAATGATTGCCTCGTTCGTTTCATAGTATAAAAAGAAGTGACCATCGTCTTCACCAACGACCTTAATTGAATCCCATGGCACATCAGTTTTTTTGATCCCACTTTTAAAAGAAGAGCTTACGTGAACCCCGGTTTCATCGAGCTGCAACGTCACATCCCGTGGCCATCTTGTATCATTTTTATACGCAGATTTGAGTTTGCGAAGCGTGACGAAATCGTAATACTTTCCGATGAACGGTCTCAATAGAATGACGGGGATAATGGCTAAACATACTACGATGAGTTTAAATATATTCTCCGAATTCAAATAGAGAGAATAAAAATAGAGAGACATCGGCAATATGATATGGAGAACAATAAAGCCGAACAAGAAGACCATCATGGCGAGTGCGATGGTTGTAATATTGTATCTAGCTTTATGATGCTCGGTCCTCTTTAAAGAGTCTTTCTGTAAGGCCATAAAGTCTTCAAACGTCAATTGATATTTTGTATCCATCCTACAGCTCCTCTTCTTCCATATAAATAAAATTTACTTACATAATGCTAACCTAGGTCAACCGTAACAGATTATTTACGTTATTTTCCAGCGATATGACTTTAATCATATTTTGTATAAAGAGTGTACATATCTTTATTTGTTAAAGAATGTGGGCACTATCAGGTAGGTATACAGTGACAAATACTTATTATCATTTCAAATAAAGCAGTTTTTGAAGTTCAGAAAAGAGCTTAGTTTGATTTATGAAATAAGCTCTGTTTCATGGGGACAGTCTAATGAAAAGTGCCTCGATTTCTATGCGGCGATCAGCTGGCCTCTGCATTGTTACGGGATCATCTTTTTTAAGTTCCATTGTTTGCCTTCGCTGTTGTAATAGTCGATATAGGCGTTAACCATTAAACGAACCTCGGTGAGGTCCAGTGCCGATCGCTGGTCGACAAGGTCCTTCAGGTGCTTGTAATGAGACTAGATCGGTGCGTTGTCGAGACCGTTCCTACGACGTGCCATAGACTGGAACAACCCCAGCCCGCGAATCTGCGATTGATAGGCCGGATAAGTATAGTGAAACCCTTAGTCCGAATGGTCATCGCATCAGGATGTAAGTTCCTGTGATGGTTCTCTTCCAGATTCTTCATCGTCTGAAAGACGATGTCTATGTGAAGGCTCGTCGACATATGGTGCGCCACGTCCTTCACATAAGAGAGATAGACGTTCTGCTACTTTCGTGTCGGGAGATAGGCGATGTCCGTCACGAAAACCTTGCCCGGCCTGGCTCGTTTTGGTCGAACTGACGGTTCAGACGATTTTGAAGTTTTTAAATGTTCAATCCTCAAACCCCTCCGTAAAAGTTTCAAGTCCAACTTTTACGGAGGGGTTTAGTAGAAAGTGCTTTTATTTATACGGTTTGAAAGGCAAGTCAATTTTTATTCATCGTTTAAGTTTCACGCCATTTATATTATCAGTTGTAATAAGCTATGGATTTCTTGCTGTCCGCATCAACTTAAATTCGAGCTTCAAATAAATTACTTGCTAATAGTTAAAGAATCAACTTAAGAATTGTCCGTGTCTATTGTTTGCGGCGATTATGTCAGAGGATAAGTATTGATTGAGCAGGTCCCGAAGCTTTTGTTTCTCAGCCTTACTTATTCTAGCATCGCTAATAGGGACGATTACTCCCTCTTTAGATTCAAGATAGTATAAAAACAGACGAGTTTTGTCGTTACCCAATCTTTCAATAGATTTCCAACTAACCTTAGTGATTTTTTTAATTTGATTATTGATTGAGTGGATTTCTATTCCAGTTTCTTGAAAGTGCAAAATTAAATCTCGTGGAAAGCTATTGTCTTTTTTTAAAACGAACCTATAAATTAAGAGCCTCACAAAATCGGAAATTTTGCTTATAGCCGGCATCATCAATACAATAAATAAAACACCTCCAAATGCTCCCAGGATAGGAAGTATGTCATAAAATGAACTTGTCGAAGAAGTCGGTTTAAATAGAAGTGAAGCAAGGAATAACCCAATCCAATATACAATGAAAATTGTTGCGATGATTAAGGTGGTCTTTTTTTGTCGACGAGACCTTGTTTTATTTAAATAATCCTTTTGTAGTGCGATAATGTCTTCATAAGTCAATTGGTAGTTAATAATCATTAAGATTCTCCTATTTTCATGTCATTATTTTTATAATCACTTATGATTAATTTTTTCTGAAATCTAATACAATGTACTAAGTCTAAATACGTTTTGTTATTTACATTTGATGCATTAGGATTCCGTTATATTCTGAAGAAAAGTTCTCCTCACTAGATATAAAATTATATCTTATTTGAAAGTAACATAGTTCTGTTCTTTTCATAAACAACTTACCTTCATATAAAAATCCATAACATACATTTTAAGTTCGTTTCACTACCATCCCAGCGGCTCCTTAAGTCCAAGTACCTCTATAATCTGGTGAAGATAATTATTGAAAGGTATTTAAAAAACAAACCCCATGAAAGCTAGAATTTCATGGAGTGTTGATCTTTTGAGTTTATTTAAATAATATTTGGCAATCCCAAGGGGCACACACATATAATTAATTATAATTTTATATTTTTGTATGAAATTGAATAATAAAGATAATTATCTCGAAGATAGATTTAATCACTATTATTTTGGAACTCATAATTTAAATGTTGCTTAAGTAGCTTTCGGAGTATTTCTTGTTTTTCTTTACCTAATAAATTATAACTTGTAGGTATAATAACTGCTTCGGTTTCTTCATAATACAAAAAAAGATGATTTCTGTCTTGACCGATTGTTTTAACCGAGTCCCAGATTACTTTAGTGGTTGTATCCGAATTCTCGCGAGAATATGTTAAATCGATACCGACTTCATGTATATTCAAGGTTATATCATGTGGCCAACGTTTATCGTTTCTAAGCATGAATCTTAGTTTTGCAATTGTAGCAAAAGCATAAAACTTTTTAACATAACACATCATTACCAAGGCAAGTAGGATTCCTATAAATATCGGGAGAAGTTGGTACAATTTAAACGACATTAAGTACGATGATTGAGGCAAAACAAGAATAGAGAGCACAATTCCAAATAAAAATACCATTACCGTTAGCAATATAAACAGAATACTAGATTTTATTCGATGAAATTTTGTTCTTTTTAAAGAATCTTTTTGTAAAGCCATATAATCTTCATATGACATTTGATACTTTACGATCATCCATTTGTTCCTCTTTTCTACTTAGCATTTAATTACTTTTTAAGTATGTGGAAATTATTCTATTTTCAAAAATGGGTGGTTTAAAGCAAGAATAAAAAAGTTATTCTCTATGCCTACTCTTTTTATAAAAAAATATAAGAGTAGAAAGATATTCAGTTTCTAGTAAATGTTCACCTTAGGTTAACAGTAATAAATTAAATTTCCAAATAAACCACATTAAACGATAAAAAATATTAAATTATTTAAATGGTAATTTATTGTTTGAAATATCCTGAATTTGATTTAACGATTGCAAGTAACCATTCGTCGTATTAATTGAATTATGACCGACCAGTTGCATGACCCCGATCAATGGGCTGCCATTGGCCAAGAGTTTCGTGATATAGGCGCGACGGAACCAATGGGGTGGTGTCTTTTCCTCGGTCTCCACATGCTCGACCGCGTTGTGCGTCATCAGTCGAAGAGCTTCATAGGTCATCGCCTTGCCTGACTTCTTCGTGCTGAAGGCGATATAAGGAGAGGTGATCTCCTCGATCATCATGAGCGTTTGCAGTCGGTTGATGAGGTGACTCGCCTTCTCGGTGAGCGGGATCCGGCGCCACTTGTCACGCTTGCCTTTCACCTCGAGGTAGAAGGTGTGCTGGTTGCGTTTCACGTCGGTGAATTGGACTGAGAGCAGCTCGGCCGCCCGCATTCCGGTCGTCAGCAACAAATATCCGATTGTCTCGTTCCGGAGCTCCATGAGCTCCTTTTTTTGTGCTCGCTTGACGGTATAGCGGAACGACTCGGCGATCCGCTCGATTTCGGCAAAGTCGACCTCACGTCGGAGCAACTCAGGGCGCTGCTGGTTCTTCACGTGGAAGGCTAGATTATGTAGATGATATTGGTTGACGTGGAGGTAGGTCAGGAGACGTTTGAGCATATGGTTCTTCCGTTGCGCCGTGCGTGGGGCATACTGTTCGTTCACCTCGAATAGGTAGCGATGGATGTCGAGAACGGTCAGGTTTTTTAACCCGTCTGTCTTCGTCATAACAAAATTAAGGATGAACTCAAGGTCCAATTTATATGCGCGTCGCGTGTGTGGGCTCTTGTCCGCATAGATAGGGAACAGTTCTGTCGCCCAGAACAATTCGATGATTTCGATGTCAGTCAACGTTTTTAGATCGATATGGTCCTTCCTTAATGCCTCGGCCAATTTTGGATTCGCACCGGTCAGTTCTCGCAACGCTACTTCGAACGCCTGCTGCTTCTCGATTTCCATGCTTCTCCCTCTTTTCCTTCTGTTTTTTTTGGAAACAATGTCCAATTTATTGAAAAGCAACGTGTTTTCTGTGTATTACACACGTAATATATAATAAAATACGAATGTTATAAGCTTTTATATTCGAAATGATGATGTATTACTTACATGTATCTTTATTATAATTAAATCCATTAACTTGTGATAATCTTATATTATCACAAGTTAATATCGAACCAAAAAAATACTTGTTATAAAAAAATGAAAAGGGAAAGGACATTCTATAAAAAGATAGAATAAGATTATTTAAGGTGATAAATGTATTAAAAAGTAATTAACATTATAAAAAGTGGGGAATTATGATTATGAATAAGCTAACTAATATTGTTTTTTTGACAGACATTGTAAAGCTTCCGAAAGATACGCTAAAAGAAATATGTACAGATTTTGACATTGATGATAATGGTCATGCTCATGAACTTGCTACATCAGTTTGGAATCACATTCAACAACACGGAGAGCAAATCAATGCGTTGGAACGATCAAAGAAAAGATTATTAGCAGGAAAAACTTCTGTAACGTGGTATCGTCTAGAACGGGGAACTGAATTCAAAGACATTAAAAATAAAATTATTCAGAATACAAATTTTAATTTATTTCAAGAAACTCGAATTCCTTCAATTGAAAGTCTAACGACTGATCCAGTGATTGTTGCAGGAGCAGAAGGTGATGTTGAAACGCAGTATTATTTAAGATTCATGTACAAAAGTGGCGTTAGTCGAGAATATCACTTAACGGAAATGAAGACTTCACCTAGAAGTGAGATTACTACAGTATTTATAGACGAATCGACTGGTCTTATTGAAGTTAGATCGGATGCCCGTAAATCAGATAAAGTGGCTAAGTCTCTTGCAAAATTAGTTGATAGTGAAGTGATATTAGAACAAGTTGTGGCACCTTACGGGACCAACATTGAAGAGATTGCCACTCAGTTAAATGGAGAGCTTATTGATGTGGTTTCAAAACCGGAATTTGTAGTAGAAGACCTTTCTCCTGCACAAGGTAGTGCTGTTGTAAAAATTCTTAATTCTCTAGATAGTTATTTGAAATCAAATGACATCTCAGAACTTGAAAACGATCTTATGGAAGCTAATGAAGTATTTGACGAGCAACTTCTTACTGTACCTTTCGCGGCGTTGATTTTGAACGGTTTAGAAAAGGTAGGATTTGGCGGGGAGCGCGAACTCCGTGGATTGTCTTTATACGATTCCTTAAATCCCTACCTTCAACACCAAGGAGGATTTATTAGATTTAAATATCCTGAAGAAGGCGTTGAAAAAGAATATACTATTAGATTAGGAATAAAGAGTAAGAGTATTTATTTCGCCACTTCTGCGACAGAAGATGTTATTGACTTTGTAAGAAGAAATGTTATAATTTCTTGAAGTTTAAATAATACTATTTTTGAACGAAAGGGGAAGGGAAATGTCATATCCTTGGCAAGAGAAGTATTTGGTCAACGAATATGTTGATACAATTGCACGTAGTCCAATTATTCGTTTTTATCCTACAGCTGTTGCTAAGTATGCAAAAACTTCCCCTAGTCGTACATTTAAATACTTAATTGAGATGGCCGAAGAAGGAAGATTAAATTTACTTTGGGAACTTCGTTGTCCAAACTACGAGTGTTTGCGAACTATTCAAATTAGCAAAAATGCAAGTGACTTTCCCGTTGAATTTACATGTAGAACATGCGGGGAGTTTTATGAAGTGGATGAAAGCATGTATTTTCCAGCTTTTGAAGTTAACTCAGAATATAAAAAATTTATAAGAGAATCCTCTGCAACTAGTACTAAAAAAAAAACTCTCAGTCTGTCCCTTTCATGAATCCAGGAGTAGCTTCCTCTTGGTCGTCTAGTTTATTATCTGAATTGGATAATGGACAAATAAATTTTTTGAAGAAACATTCTCCATCTGTTGTATTTATTAAAATCGATCAAATTTTACATCATTCGGGAAAGGGCGCCGTTCATATGAATAATAGAGAAATCAAAGGAAGTTTCAATAATTCATCTTTAAATGGGAATTTTAACGTTCAGTCAGATAATAATCATAACGAATTCAATGGTAATATTGATTCTGAAAAAATTGAATTAGCTTTTAGTGATTTGCTAGAGAATATTCAAAAAATCCCAGATGAAGATGAGCGTGATCAGGCTGAAACTAATTTAGAGTCTCTTAGACAAGCTGTAGATAACCATGACTCAGAAAAAACTAGCAAATTACTTCGATTATTGGGTAAAACTTTAGGGAACGTTGCCTCTTTAGCTACTATTGCCTCTGCTTTAGGTATTCCTTCTCCATTTTAATAACTTAGCTATATAACTATTTAAATTAGTTTTAATAAAGTCTCAGACTTTAGTTGTAAACAAGTGGTGCCTATTTATTGCGAAACATCTTATAAGACTTGGATCTTCATATCCAAGTCTTATAAGATGTTTTTTTATAAGGTGATATATGATTAGATTTAAGAAAATTAAATTAACATATCAATTCTCGACTTGAAACTTCCAAAAATAAATGTTGATTGAACTTTTGGTTTAGATATTAAAGTGATTCTTGAAAGCTTATTGGAATTTATTGCTATCAAAAAAAGTATTAATCGTAATATCTAATCCATTACAAAACTTTTGGATTGTACTGACTTTAGGATGTTTTGTACGCCCACTCATCAATTCTGAAATTGTCGCCTGATTCAATCCACCCTTTTGAATCACTTGATGAATCGTCATGTTGCGCTCTGCTGCGAGCTCTTTCATTCGCTCGATGATTGCCTCGTTCAATTCCACTTTCTCACCCCACGATCAAAGTACTCTCTTCATCTTTATTCTTTACGAACTCTTCTATTCCTCTACCCTACCACAATCTCTTGAAATCAAAATACTTGTCATTATTTTCTATACTCAAAGCGTTATTTTTTTACAGTTGTGCTACAAAACCAAAAATATTGAGTTACTGTTACCGATAAACCCTCATGTAGAGCGGATTCGACAAGAATCGTCAATTGTAAAATTTCTGACATATCAGAAAACTGATGATTTTTAGACTTAATCCTGCTATATTGGAACCAACAAAAGGAAACATCTGTTTGGTCGCCGCTCTGGTTTACAGAAAGGGGAAGGCTCATGTATCGATTCGGGGAGTGGTTGAAGGAGAACCGCCGGCTCTCGGGCTGGTCACAGGTCGAACTATCAGAGAAAACGCTCGGAGAAATCTCACAGCCCGCCATCAGTCAGTACGAACAGAATCGCTCGGTACCGTCGATCGCGGACATCGATCATCTGGCTCGCGCGTTCGGGCATACGCTCGCGACGGTCCCGTGGGACGCCATCGACTTCGGCTACGGAGCGAAGCGGTCCAGCACCAAGCTCGAACGACGCCGGTTCGACCTGAAGGAACTGCCGCAGGCCGACTCGGTCCGGACGTTCGACGGGAAGACGTATGAGCTACATGGCTTCATCGGCATCGAGAAAGGAAGCGGCGAGGCGGTCCAGTTGACGCAACTCTATTACCGGATCCGGACCGTCGTCTGTGACGCCCACGTGCTCGCCAAACGCAAGAACCCGGATGACGAGCTCATCCACGTCAAGAAGCGAAAAAACGTTCGACAGTAACCGACATCGACGCAGCAGCACATCCTTAAGGATGGTCTCCTCCAATCACATATCGGCGTGTCTCTCATCAGTGACCGGGTGAGCGGGATCTACGCACAGATGGTTCGGCGAGAGTCACCTAAAACTCGCCACAAGGTCACAGAATCGTTCCGGGTCATCGAAAAACCCTGTACAGCTCCTTATCACAACGAGGAGCGGAGTTTGTGGGGAAACGGCTAAAAACCCATCGCATCGAATCCGACTGTCCTTAATGATGTGCTGCTGCACATCACGAGATCAAGGGAAGGAAGTGTGTACTGTGGCATCAAAAGAGCAGAAACAGCACCGTAGCTTCGCCGAGAAACTCTTACGCATCCGTGGGAAGGACTACGAGGAGTGGCTCGACGAGCAACATCAACAGGTCATCCAAGACAACCAGGAGCTCATTTTGGAGGCGCTCGAGGCGAAGCTCAGCTTCAAGTCACCAGCGCACCAGGACTAAGGAGGGAACGACATGGGACTCAATGAGACAGGGCTCAGTTTGCTTCAGTTCTTCCAGGGACTCGCTGTCATCGCCGCCGCCATCGCTTTCGCCATCGGAGGCTTCTACTTCATCTTCGGTGGGGATCGCGGCCGCTCGAAAGCCGTCGGCTGGCTCGTCGGGGGCGCCGTTGGCCTGATCATCGTCATGGGCGCGTTCACGCTCGCCGAGATGGTCGACCAGAACATCAAATTCTAATGCACACGCACGCAGCGTTCCAATCGGAAGGCTTTTTTTGTTGCTTGAAACGAGAGGAGGAACGAGATGCTGTTTGTACGATTCACCGACGTACCGGACACACGGATCCAGAACTATGAGCGGCTCCCCTTCGCCGAGGCGGTCGTCGCGACCCATGATCTGCATCAGGCACGGAGCGAGGAAGGGACGAGCTGTTCCGGTGACTTCCGGCTCTTCGACCAGAAAGACGAACTGCTCTATCGGGGGACGTTCACGTTCGGAACCGAAGGAACCTATCCGAATCTGTACCATCAGGTCAAGGACCGGGTACAACGGATCCGGACAAAGAAGGAGGATAACGCGAAGAAACTATGGCTCCTCGACGAGATTGAGGCCGAGACATCGGATAACTATAAGCGCCAGTCTGTTAAACCAATCACAACCGTCTCGTCGACCTATCAGTCACGGCTGACCCGACTGCAGCGCCGCCTCATCTACGGGGCGGCCGCGGCTGGAATTCTCTTCACATCGTTGTTCACTGCTACCCAATGGTTCATTGACAAGGAGGCACACGCCGAACAGATGACCGGTGTCGAACAGACGTGGCTGGATGCTTACGAACAGGCGCTCCAAGGCGAGGAATCCTCACTCATCCAACTGTTGGAGCGAAAAGACCGGTCCGAGGAAGAGAACGCTCTATTGGTCGACCTTTATCTCGAAGAGGGCGCAGACCAGAAAGCGCTCGAGCTCACAGATGACCCCATCCTGATCGAGACGAAGCTGGCCGGACTCAATCTATCCGATAAAGAGAAATTGGAACGGCTCCAGGACTTCCAAGTGTCACATCCTACCGATGAGGGCGCGTTCGATATCGCAGTACTGGAGCGGAACCATGAGATTGTGGCCAAGACGAAAGACGTGGAGTGGACCGCGCCCCGCGTCTCGGCGAAAGTGAATGCCTATCTCTATCTAGGAGATATTGAGTCCTCGAATGAATGGGCGTCCAAGACGAACGACCCTAACGTACAAGAAAAGATCGACGCGTACCAAGATATTACGGCCACGATCGACGGACTGAACGAGAAACTGAAAAAAACCTCTGGTAAAGACACCTCGGCCCGTGAGAAGATTCAAGCCGCTATCGTTGCTGAAGAAGTTGAGTTGCAAACGATTCTTTATTCAGATTAAGGTAGGTGAAATAATTGAGAACTCGGTCTCTGTCACCACGATTCCCGATACGTCTGATTTTCCTCGCCTTGTTCTGCCTGTTGGTAGTGCCGGCCGGGTTTTTTTATCTCTTGAACGGTGTCTACAACATCATTCGACAAATCATGACCCCGATAGTAACAGACGGGCTTTTGGCCGGAGCGACGATTCCGACGCTCTCACCCTCCTTGTTCTTGGAGGTGAGTCTTCCCTCTTCGACCGTCTTGATCGGACTGATGGCGTTCAGTCTGTTCATCGGACTGGTCGTGTTCGGCAAGGTATGGCTGAACTTCCGGGATCTGCGGAAAGATCAGAAAGGGAGCGCCCGCTTCACGTCGTTCGATGAACTGAAGCAACAGTACCACCGCGTCCCGGACCGGAAGAAACGGTATGAAGGATCAGGTGGTGTCCCCGTCGGACGGGTCAAGAACGAGCTGTTCATCGATAATTCGCCCGTCAACAACCTCGTCATCGGGACGACCCGATCCGGTAAAGGCGAGACATTCGTCTTCTCGACGATCGACCTGTACAGCCGAGCAAGTAACCAGGCGAGCCTGATCATCAACGATCCGAAAGGCGAGCTCTTCGCCGCCTCGAAGGAGACGCTCGAGCAACGCGGCTATCAGGTCGAGGTGCTGAATCTGATGAACCCGCTCCAATCGATGTCATACAACCTGTTGCAGCTGACGATTGACGCGTTTTTAGAAGAGAACTACTCGCTCGCCCAACAGTATGCGCGCTCGGTCGCCTTCATGTTGTACCATGACCCGAAGGCACGGGATCCGTTCTGGGCCAACTCGTCGATCGACCTGTGCACGGCGCTCATCCTCGGGCTCTGTGAGGAAGCAAAGGACACACCTGAGAAAATCAACATGTACAACGTCGCCCTCATGCTCTCGGACCTCGGCTCCCGGACGGTCGTGACGCGACAAGGGCAGGAGATCTCGGCACTCGACGAGTTCTTTCAGCGCTTCCCGGAGAACCACCCGGCCCGGCTCCAGTTCGCGACGCTCCACTTCTCTGGTGGTCAGACACGGGCGAGTATCCTGGCCAATACGAACGCGAAGCTCGGTATCTTCACGTTGAACGGGACCGGGAAGCTGACGTCGATGAACTCGCTCGACATGCGACGCATCGGATTCAACCGTTGGATCAGTGGACGCGCGGAGCCACTGACACGACTCACGTTCAAATTTCCCGACGGAACGAATCATGCGCTCACGACGGACGACGATGGCAGCTTCATCGTGTACCATACGTCGCCACTCCAAATTGGAGACGCAGTTCAAATCTCGACCGACTCAAGCACTGCGACAATCCAGCTGGAAGCGCATAACGAGGAGAGCGGTCGCTTCCGCTACTCCATCGACGGGACGATACTGATCCGTGAGGTGATGCACCTGCTCCGTCCTGTGGCGGTGTTCCTCATCGTCCCGGACTATGACCCGACATTCAACGTCATCGCCTCCCTCTATATCAAGCAGGTATACACGGCGCTCGCCCGTGTCGCCTCGCAGACGAAACAAGGTAAATGCGAGCGTCAGGTCGTCTTCCTTCTCGATGAGTTCGGCAACATGCCGCCGATCGAGGGCATGGCCAATATCATCACGGTCTGTCTCGGTCGGAACATGCGCTTCAATCTCGTGATCCAAGCCTATTCCCAACTCGAGAACTTGTATGGTGAAGACTGGAAGACGATCGATGGCAACTGCGGGAACACGCACTATCTACTGACCGCGGACGAATCGACCGCCGAACTGATCTCGAAGAAGCTCGGTGAGGCGACCATCGTCACGAAATCGCGGTCCGGACAGACGTTCTCGCTCAAAAAATCGAAGACGGAGAACGTGGACGGCCGCCGGCTCATGACAGCGACCGAGGTCATGGGGCTAAAGGAAGGCGAGATGCTCATCATCCGTGTTATCAAGCGCCAGGACACGAAGAAACGACGCATCCAGTCGTATCCGATCTTCCTGAGCGGCAAGACCGCGATGAAGTATCGCTACGAATACCTGGCGGACGACTTTGACACGGACCGCTCCCTGCATGACATCGACATCCCCTGTCGTCACGCCGGTCTCGACTTCGAACAGATCCGTATCCGTTTCACGAAAAAAGAAGACGAGACGGAAGCGAACACGCCATCGAATCAGGAAGAAAAACCGTTGACGGTACGGGACGTGCTACAGGACAGCATCCTGCGCTCGATGTTCGAGGGGCATGACATCGGAGGAATTTCCCTCCCTGAGTTCGAGACGAACCTGAACTTAGGAGTTTACGACGTCACTGACAGCCAGAAGAGCTTTTTGAGCACGATGATCGCGAAGCGACTCGAGAAACTGAAGCAAGGCACACCGTAGAGAGGAGGCCGAACCCATGGCCGAGAGTGCGAGAGAGAAGCGAATCCAGAACGAACTGCGTGTCGTCGCGAGGATCATCGAGACGCAACGCGTCCGCCTCGAACGGGGCGATGTTCTCAACATTCAGACGACTGACGGCTTTCTGACCGTCTATCAGGACGACACCTCAGACACCCCAAAAACTGTTACACTAATAGATAAGTTCGACTTCCGCGTCAACCTGAAAATCGCGGATCTACTAAAGGGGAAAATCGTCTGACGGAGGGGTAAACGTTATGAGGAAACTACTTGCGGGTACTTTAGGAATCAGCTTGTTTTTACTTGGAGCTTGCTCAAATTCCAATGAGTCTTTGGTTCAACGTGATATTGAACACGTTGAGAAGGTCATGACAGCCGAAAAGGATGATTATTTGCTGATTGTAAAAGAAGAAGATGGTGAATTCGAAGAGTTCGTTGAATTCGTAAAAGAGGTAGCGAACGAAGAGAGCCAACAAGTCGCGCTCTATAATACGTTTCAGCCAGATAGCGAGACACTAGTCGATCGTGGTAACTTTGAATACACTGACGAACTAAAAGGTGCCGTTCTATACTCCATTCAAGATGGAAACGTCACAGATGAAATCAATGTTGGAATGTTAACAGCGGACAATTACGAACAACAGTTAGCGGACTTCTTTGCTAGGACTCAGTAGATTGGGGGTCTTTCAATGGCTGATTCCGATTTAATCACCAAATTACAGGAATACGAAGACGTACTCCAAATAAGTAGTATGGTAAATGACGCACTACGCTCAATGGGATGGATTCTTGTCAGAGGACTATCAGTCTTGATTGACGGCCTTGAATCAATCACGGATCAAATCCTATTAACCAATACATTCTTCAATAATGACCAAGTGGTTGAATTCGTTCTTACGATTCAACCTTTTTTGTATGTTCTTTTAGCAGGAAGCTTCTTGTTCACTGGGTACTTGTTGATTTTCCAAAAGAAATTTGAACGTGAGAGTTTTTTGATCAACCTGTTCATCACACTATTGATCTTAGGTTTACTTTCACCAACTATGAGCCGAATTCAGGAGTTCTCTGATGAAGCAATCGCAGAAATCGGAGCAGATTCGCTTTACGACGGAGAAGCATCATTATCTGAGAGTATCTTAAAGCGGAATGTACATGATTTGATTGAGCACGATTCGAAAAATTTTGATGCTGCTACAGGCGAATCATTAAATGCCATTCCAACTGAGTTGATTGATAATATCCGAATCAATGAGATTTTCGACAAGAACAACTATGACTTATCGGCAACCGGAAACAAATTGGCCGAGTCCTATATTCTATGGAACGGAAAAGAGACAAGTCTCGGTAAACTCGACCAAGGTGGCGTCGAGTGGAACAACCAGTATTACTACCGCTATCAGCCGAACTGGTTGACCATCTTCGTCACGCTCGGGATCATGGGCTTCACGCTGTTCTCGATCGCCTACAAACTGGCGCGTCTCTCGTTCGAGCTCGCCTTCAACTATGTCTTGGCAATCCTCGTCGCACCGGCCGACCTTCACAGTGGTCAAAAAACGAAGAAGGTCATCCAAAGCATTTTGAACACGTTCCTCGTGATCATCCTGATCTTTGTCTCCATCAAGTTGTACACGATCGGGACCGCCTATCTCGCGGAGACGTTGGACGGGTTCGCCTATCTGATCGCCCTCATCGCCTTCTCGGTCGCTTTGATCGACGGGCCGAACATGGTCGAGCGACTGTTCGGGATCGATGCCGGACTCAAGCGGGGCTGGGGTGTCGCGCTCGGCGCCTATGCCGCCGGGAAAGGCGTGACCTCGGCCGGTGCCCACGCGGTCTCGAAGGTCGCGCGTGCCACACAAGGCGCACCGAAGATGCCATCGCTCCATGAGGCCGCGACGGCTCGGATGGACCTAAATGCCATGACGCATAACGGTTCACCGCTTAGTGCAGCGGGCCAAGCTTCACAGAGAGCGGATGCCGAGAGCCAAACCGATCCAGATGGTGTTGCTCAGACGAATCAAACCGCAAGTCACACTCAACCTGACCAAGAAAAATCGACAAATCAAAAGGACGTTGCGCAACCAAACAACGGTCAAGAATCCGAGTTGGAGGCGCAAGGTTCTCCACACGTGAACGAAGCATCGGGCCGCACATCTCCCGAATCGATTCATGCGACGAATCCTGAATCGAATACAGAAAGTAGACCCGATCATCAAACAACGTCACCGGAGAGGCAAAGACCGGAATCACTTCACGATCATTCAAGCTCTGGTCCTTCTTCAAGCCCTGCTTCATCGACTCTCGAACCGGTCACTGGATCCATCGATACCACATCCGGATCAGACAATCGTCACGATGAATCGATAGCCAGAAACGACGCGACGTCACCGAAACCTCATGAGGCGCCACATTCAAGCGGCTCATCCCCGTCTTCGTCATCTGCGACGGATTCGAGTGATTCGGCAACAGAGAAAAATCAAGGACGCGCCCGACGGACCATCCATCAGGACACCGTGCTCGACGTCGAGAACGAGGTCATCGAACAGGTGCGCGAGAACCAGACGCACCGTCATAGCCAGCATCATGAAGAAACGCGACGGATCTATCCGACCTCGCCACCGCGACCTGATAACACTAAGAAGAAGGAGTGATGACCCATGCGCAAATACCGGATCCCGAACGAGGTCACGACCGAACTGAAGATCAACAAGATGCTCTATCTGCACGACTTTCTGTTCCTCGTCGGGCTCATCGTGCTCCGGCTCGTGACGCTCCCATTCATCCCGTCGGTGCTGCACATCCCGTTCACGGTATTTCTCGTCGTCTTCGGCCTGTTCATGGTACTGCGACCAGCGACGAACCCACAGAAACGGATGGTCCACGCCCTCTACTACGCGCTCATCAAACGGAAAGACACCTATCTCGCACTCGACGCGCACACGAAAGGACGTGATTGAGATGGCTTTTATCGAGGAGTCGCTACAAGAACCCAGACGCACAGGCACCTGGCTCGACGAACAGGACGTGGTCGAGAAACGGAAGGTCAAAGACAAGGTCGTCGTCAAACCGACGGTCGCCGAACTGATGCCGGTCGTCGACATCACCGGGACTGAGGCGTTCGAGATGCGAGACGGGACCTATCTCGACATGGTCCAGCTCACTTCGAAGGACATCTACTCCTTGAACGAGGAGGAAAAAGACCATGACGTGTTCTCGCTCGCCTATCTCCTGCAGGCGTACACGCACCCGCTCAAGATCGTGCCACTGAACACACCGCTCAGTCTCGAACGGCAGAAGATCAGCATCGAACGACAGATTCGACAAAATCAGACACCGGCCTACCTGCCCTTCTTACTCAAAAAGAAGCAGGAGCTCGAATACCTCGAGGAGCATCGCACCAATCGCGATTATCTCCTCTTTTTTTATGCCGATGACGAGCGGACGTTACGCGAACGAAAGACGCATCTCTCTAAACTGCTTCGCCGTTCGAACCCGATGCACGAGCTGACGCTCGATCAGAAGGTGCATGTGCTCTATCAATTGAACAACCCGAACACGAAACCGCAACTCGACGCCTGAAGAAAGGAGTGACGCATATGTGGCAGCGCCTGCGTGACAAGTTATCCAAACAACAGGACCCGGAGACCGTCAAGATCGAGAAAGGCTACAATCCCGACGTCATCGCCAAGATCCAACCGCAGGGCGGCATTCGGTTTGAGGCCAACTTCGTCCGGCTCGGTGACGGTTACCTGTCCTGTCTCCATGTCTATAAATATCAGTCGCTCGTCTATGACTACTGGCTCGAACCCATCCTGAACATGCCGGGCGTTTTGACGACGCTCGACATCGGGACGGCCGACAAGCGTGAGATCATCCAGACCATCAACAAGTCGATGGCCGAACAGAACACGCGCTTCGAGAACGCGAAGGACAACATCGACCGTATCGACGCCCGGGAGACGTATAAGGAGCTGAACGAGCTCTACGAACAGATCACCCAGGGCGAGACGATGAAATATCTGCACCTGCGCCTCTATGTGAAGGCAAAAACGCTCGACGCGCTTGAGGTGAAAGTGCAGGAAGTGATGGAGGAGCTCGAGGCCCGGAATTTCCGTTCGACGATTTTCCTGAACGAACAGGAATGGGAGTGGCAGAGCCTGTTCACGAGCTATGATCAGCAACAAAAACTCCCGAACCGGCGCCGCGGGAAAGAGATCCCGTCCCTCTCCATTGCCGGCGGCTATCCGTTCCATTTCACGTCGCTCCAGGACGCGACCGGCACGTATTACGGGACGACCGACACGAACGGCAGCGTCATCTTCGACCTGTTCCACAAGGACAAACAGCGCAAGTTCTATAACGCGCTCATGATCGGCAAGATGGGGTCCGGTAAGTCGACACTCCTCAAGAAGACGGTGCTCGACCAGGCGATCAAGGGCAACAAGATCCGGATTCTCGACGTCACGGGCGAGTTCTCGGACCTCGTGCGTCAGCTCGGCGGGAAAGAGATCGCGCTCGACGGGTCGGCCGGTCTCATCAACCCGCTCCATGTCTATAAGACGGTGACGAACAATGACGGGAGCGCCAACGAGGCACTCTCGTTCATGCAGCATTTGTCGAAGATGGCCGTGTTCTATCACTACATCAATCCGGCGGCGACACAGGAAGAGACGAACGAGTTCGAGATCCTGCTTCGGGATTTGTACGTCCGGCACGGGCTCTGGGATGAACAGGGCGAACTGCCGATCACGACGCACCCGGCGAACCGGTACCCGACGTTCTCCGACTTCTTGCATCTCGTACGTCGCGAGCTCTATACGGACGACACACGCACCTCGATCAAGGACGCAATCAGTCCGAACCGGGTCCGACGACTCGAGAATATCGAGCTCGCCGTCACGAACCTCGTCCATAACTACGGCAACATCTTCGACGGACACTCCTCGATCGACCGGTTCGACGAGGAGCTCATCGTCTCGTTCCCGCTCCGAAACCTGACGAGCCTGCGCGACGAGGTGTTCCAGGCGCAGGTGTTCTCCTTGATGAACATGCTGTGGGACGGGATGATCGCCAACGGCTCGAGTCAACTGAAGGCCTATAACCAAGGCGTGCTCCGGACCGAGGAGGCGTGCAAGTATCTCATCGTCATCGACGAGGCGCACCACTTGATCAACACACGCGATATCGCCCAGCCGGCCATCCTGTATCTGCAACGCTGCATGCGTGAGGCACGCAAGTATTTCGGCGGTATCTTCTTCGTGTCGCACCTGATCACCGACTTCGTGCCGGCCGGATCGAAGTCTGAGAACGCGGAGAACGTCAAGTCGCTCTTCCAGCTCACGCAATACAAGATCATCGGCGAACAAGACGCGGAGAGCATCCCGATCATCCAGACGGTGTTTGATGGCCAGCTCTCGAACTCCGAGATGCGCATCATCCCCTCGCTCGAGACGGGTCGAGTCGTCCTCAGCATCTCCGGCGTGCAGAACCTCATCTTTGACGTCGATGTCGCGCCAGAAGAACTCGCTCTGTTCGGTGGAGGTGCCTGATGTGGGCGGCCGCGAAACGGACAGCCCGCTTCGCCGTCATGGCGAAATGGCAGCTCGCGACGTTCAAGTGGCGACTCATCCTGCTCGGCATCGCGGCACTCGTGTTGTTCTTGGTCATCCTTATCATCGGAATCCTCGACACGCTCACGGGTGTCCAGAATGAACAACCGACCGACGTCACGTTCGACACGGCCGGCGGTCTTCAGGTGAGTGACCAGGTACTCCAATATCGTGGTCTCGTCGAATCGGAATTGACGAAGCACGGACTGGTCGAACAGACGAATCTCGTGCTCGCGCTCATGATGCAGGAGAGTGGCGGACGCGGGAACGATCCGATGCAGGCGAGCGAGTCGAAGTGTGGGCGGATCGGTTGCATCACCTCCCCTGAGGAGAGCATCGTCTACGGCGTCGAGCATTTCGCCTCCGTCTTCGAGCGGGCGAACCGGGACGTGCAGCTCACGTTACAGAGCTACAACTTCGGCGGCGGCTTTATCGATTATGTCCAGGAGAACGGCGGACGCTATTCGAAAGAACTCGCCATCTCGTTCTCCCAGATGATGTATCAGCGCGTGAAACACACCGGCATCTATCGCTGTCATCGTCCGATTGCGGTCCAGCACGGCGCCTGTTACGGCGACATCGAGTATGTCGACGCGGTGTTGAAATATCTCGCGCCTGTCGCCGTCGCCGACGGGGTCATCACGAAAGAGCTGTTGTCGGGGTTACGTTCCCCACTTGCCATTCCGCTCAACGTGACATCGCGTTTCGGCTGGCGCGTCGTCTTCGGACAACGGGACAACCACACCGGAATCGACTTCAGTTGCACCCCGTCTGACACAATCCATGCAGTCAAGAGTGGCACCGTCATCTATAGCGGGAACCGCGGACCGTACGGCAATCTCGTCCAAGTCCGGCACGACAACTACATCACGGCGTACGCGCACCTGAGTCGTCTCGGCGTTCAGACCGGGCAAAAAATCGAGGCCGAACAGGCGCTCGGGTACTGTGGCACGACCGGACGATCGAGCGGGAACCATCTGCATTTCGAGATCAAGACGAGCGAATGGTCCGGTCATATCGACCCCGCCCCGGTCTTCGGTTTTTGAGTCATGTATGTATGGAAAGGAGGAGGAAGGATGAACTTCACCGCACGTCACCTCGCGTATCTGTTCGGGGTGCTGCTTCTTATTTCACTCGCGGCGAACATCTTTTTTTATCAACGTGCGGCACCAGCGGCAAACACCTCGAACACGAGTGAGACACAAAACAAGAGCGTCACTCCCTATGAATCGGTAACCTCCGAAGGTGTGTCGTCTGACACTGAACACGTCGTCGCTTCGCCGGAGACGGAACGAATGGAGGAGCTGACGACACAATCGACGCGCTTCGTCGAGTACGCCTTCACCGTCACGAAGGACAGTTACACGACCCAGAAACGACAGGCGAAAGATGTCATGTCGGAAGAACTCGCGGCCACGCTCTTCGCCGCGGATGGGAGCGACGTCGGCACGTTCGAGACGACCGTCCGCGACATCGAGGTGTTTCCTTCTGTCTCCGGAGAAGAGTGTCTCGTCCGGTTCGAACAGGACCTGCTGATCACCGAGACGGGTTATGAAGAGACGACGCAAGAACTGTTGGCCTTGACGTTCGAGTCCGTCGACGGACGTCTGGTCGTCGCCGCGATGGAAGACCTGACACCGGAAGGAGGGATTTAGATGCGACGACAATCGCGACGACGTCTCACACAGAACGTCTCCCGGTTCTACCTCGTACTCGGCATGTTCTTTGTCATCGGCTTCCTCTTTTTCGGCACCTCGTCGTTCTTCTTTGCCGAAGAATCGCCGGTCAATGAGACGCCGGTCAACGAGGCAATCCGACTCTCGAATGGCGAGGTCGTGACGCTCCATGCCTGGAGTTATGACATGGATAAACGGACGATGCGTATCCGGCTCTCACTCGATGAGGCACCAGGTAATACGAACGATCATGTCTTTCGTTCCGTCTACAAGGCACGTCCTGATGCCGAAAATGAGGTCTCCTTACTCTATGAACGGAACGACCAATATGTGCTCGAACTGGAGGACGTGCCGAACGATTTTGACCAGCTGGCCGTCCGGATCTACGGATTGGATGAGTCGCAATCACTCGTTAAACTTACACCCGAGGAACAAGAGAGCCGTCTCCTCACGTCACTCTATGCCGACCGTCGGACCATCGACCAGGCGAGTCACGATTCATCAGACGAGACGTATTTCACGAGATTGTTCGTCGAAGATGAGCTCGCAAAGACCGAGCAGCAACTGGAGGATGCTCGTCAATCGGTCGAGGTGCAACAGCAACAAATCAAGCGACTCGATAGTGACAAAGAAGAGCTCGAAGGCGAACTCCCCTACCTCTCGCTCGACGAACAGGTCGAACAGGAGAATGAAATCTTCGACCTGGGCCGGAAGCGCGACGAGCTCAACCTGGAACTCGAGAAGCTCGAACAATCGGTCGAAGCGCTCGAAGAAAAACACGACAAGTTGCGCGTCCGGCTCCGGGAACTGTCGATTTAAGTGGCACATTTCGTGCCAAATCGCTGGTTTTACTGGCACATTTCGTGCCATTTTCGGACTTTTGGTGATATCACGGAAACCCCAGGCTCTGCCTGGGCTATCACGGAAAGTGATAGCAGTTTCCCCTTATGCTCTTTGAACGAACTTTTCGAACGTTGGCAACATGTAGCCTCTAGAAAGGTGGTCAGGTAAATGGATCTGTTACTCCGCGACATCGACCCCGTCATCGTGAAGCAGATCGATGAATGGGCAAAAGAACATAACCGCTCCCGACAGCAATATTTGAAAGAACTGCTCGCCTCCTGGTGCGCGAACGGCATCCAATCGACGCAGGTCGAGCGGCTCGAACGACAGCTCGAGGCGAACACGCTCCACCTGAAACGAAGCGCGGACGAGCTCGCCGAAGTGACCCGGTTGTTGAACGAGGTGATGCAAGATGCGTGAGACCCCGGGTGTCGTCATCAAGTCAAAGTTCAAGGTACCGGGCACAAAAAAGAAGTCGCGTCGGTACACGACGTACCTCGACTACATCAATCGTCCCGACGCGAAAGACAGCCGAGAACAGTTCGAGACGTACCATGATTATATGGAAGACGAGATGAAATCGAGCGGTCTGTTCACACGTGAGGACGACCGGTTGAACGACCAAAAGCGTCGCGCCGTCCGCGATATCTTCAAGCACGCGCAAGAGAACGGGAGCATCCTTTGGCAGGACGTCATCTCGTTCGACAACGCCTGGCTACGAGAGACCGGTGTGCTCCACGACGACCTCGTCGACGAGAAGCGGTTGATCCAGGCGACGCGGAACGCGGTCGAGGCGATGTTCCAAAAAGAAAGAATGGTCCATGCCTATTGGACCGGCGCCGTGCACTACAACACCGACAACATCCACGTCCATGTCGCCATCGTCGAGACGAGCCACATGCGCGAACGCGGCAAACGAAAACCGAAATCGATCGAGCTGATGAAGTCGAAGGTCATCCACTCTCTCGCCGACCGGACGAAAGAACAGGAGAAACTGAACGCTTTCATCCGCGACGAATTGGTCGCCCACAAACGGAACCGGAAGATTCCAACGCTCCCGAATCGTGTCCTGCATCCCGAACTCGTCCGCCAATTCAAAGACATCTATGAACGGTTGCCGGAAGACAAACGACAGTGGCGCTACAACATGAACGGGATGCAGCCACTCCATGAATCGCTCGATCGTCTGACCGACCGATATATCGACATTCACTTCAAATCAGAGCTCCAAGCCTTCAACGAGCGGCTCGAGCAGGAGGTGTCGTTCCATCGTCGCAGCTACGGCGACACGGAGAAGGCCGAGCGGTACCGGACGACGAAGCGGCAGGACCTCTACACCCGGATGGGGAATGCCATCCTCTCCGAGATGCGAAACTTGTCAAAAGAACAGGCGACATTCGATAAAAATGAAGCTCGCAACCATCCGGTCCGACGTGCATTCAACCAACAAAAAATATTCAATGAATCACTCTGCCGGATCGAGCGGCACATGAACGACGAGTTAGAACATTTGAAGAATCAACGTGCTTTCGAACAACTGGAACGGGACATCGAATATGGAAAGTGAGGGAGGACGATGGAAGAGTTGAGACAGATCCGTCTTCGGTTGAAGCCGGAGACGGTCGCGTATTTGGAAGAGTTCGCCGACGACAAGCGCTTCGGCCACCTCGGCCAGGTCATCGACCACATCGCAGACGAGCATAAACAAATGGCCGACGAGAAGTGGGACATGCAATTCCTCACCCGCTCGATCAGCACACAGGTCTCCCGTCATATCGAGGAGTTGATCAACGGGCAGATATCGACAGAACTTGAGCGGATCCGGCTCGCCGCGAACCGCTCCGACCGCCACGGACAGATCCTGACAGAGCTCCTGCAGGCGCTTATGCAGACCGAGGGTATCGAGGACATCATGACGACAGATCAGTTCAAGCCGACGTTCCTCACGACGGCGGAACGTGTCGTCCAGGAACGCATCGAGTATCGAAAACAGAAGAAGGACACACTAACTTTTGAGAGAGGATGAATTCTATGCGACCACTTGATCGTCTCTTTACGATGGGACAACTGTTGACAATTCAACCGAACACCGTCACGGTCCTCATCTATGGAAAACGGTACGACATCCCGATATCCGTTTCCGAGCATCAACTTTTGACCGCCATCGCGCAAGACGAGATTGTCTTACTTCCCGTCAATTTCGAGCGGACACAACTGTTACTCGACATTTCGGAATCGTCGCCACAACTCGAACGTGAACTGAATGAATTTGCGGATAGTGATGAATCTGTCACCGACTTGTTGAAGGAAGGAGTCTGAAACGATGGCCAAGATGAAGACGAACGAAGAACGGAAAGCCGAGCTCGAGGCCTTGACCGAACAGATGGGACAACAGATCGACAGCTACTTCGAGAGTCCAGAGAAAATCCGGGAACATCTACAGTTCCTCGGCAAGTTCCATCAATACTCGATGCGGAACGCGGTCTTGATTGAGTCCCAGTTCCCCGGCGCGGTCGCGGTCGGCTCTTATCCGTTCTGGGAGAAGCAGGGCGCACAGGTCCAGAAAGGTGAGCGTGGCATCAAGGTATTCGTCCCAAATCCAGTGACTTATGCCTTACACAAAGACGAATGGGTGCCGCTCAGCAAGGCACCTAAGCCGGTCAAGGATGGTGTGAAACAAGGAAGAATCCCATCACGCAAAATGATGTACTTCAAGATCGGTCACGTGTTCGAGTACACACAGACCGACGCGCGCGAAAAAGGAATCGAGGTCTCGGACATCTTCAAACGGTATCACCGGGACGGCGGTCTCGAGAACGAACAAGACATCCGCGACGCCTTGACGACACTCGCGGATGCCCGGAATGTGACCCTATTAGAGGAACCGCTCGACGAGATCGGGACGGCGAAGGGTTGTTACTATCCGGAGTTGCATGCAATCGCCTTGAACCCGCGGAACACATCGATCGAGGACATCACAGTCTTGATCCATGAGCTCGCTCACACGGAGCTACACAATCAGGAACGGAATTTTGAACGAGACCAACCGCTCACGGCACCTGAGAAGGAGTTCCAAGCCGAGATGGTCGCCTATGTCGTCTCACATCAGCTCGGGTTCCCGACGGACGATTTCTCGCTCTCTTACTTGGCCGGTTGGACGAAAGACAAGGAACTCCTCGACAAGGAACAGCTGTTGCAGGAGGTCCATCAGACGTCCGCAGGCTTCCTCGACCATATCGAGTCACACTTAGAAAAAGTACACGCCTTACAACAGGAGAAAGAACAGAGCCCTCTTGATTACCTTGAACAGCTGGAGCGGCGTATGGGATGGAAAGACGCTGACCTCAGTCTTTATGAACGGGTGCATGCCGTACAAAGTGTGTCTCCCGAGGAGGTGGAGCCCTATCTGAACGCAAAAGCGACCCTCGAGACGAACCTGAAGATGGATCGCGTCGATGGGCCGCTCATGTATATTCACGATAAAGGTTTCGGGTTCCAGTCATTCGGTGTCGCAAACAATCACGACTTCAATGACGACGCGCTTGTCGTTTACACGATTGCATTACCAGATCAGCCATTGATTAGCGGTCACTTTGATCCCGAAAAAACAGTTCATCCATTACACGATTTAGAAAAGAACAATAAGGTTGAAAAACCAACCCTCAAAAATCTTGAAGATAATTGGCATGATGTGTTGCTTGCTGATGAAAAGGAACCCTTTTCACGAACCGCTTTTTTGAATATTGAACGCTTAGTTTAACAAACCGTCGTATTAAAAAACACTCCCTAATAAGAAAGCAGATTTTTACTTTGTCTGCCTACTTTTTTGGGAGCATACTTGTAAGATTCAATTTTTTTAATCATCTTTATTTCTTACTGAGATTTGCATTACTAAGGTTCGCCCTAAGAATAATAAAAAGACTCAACCTTTCTGAAGTCAAGTTGAGTCTATCTCAAAGTGTTTATATTTATTTGGTAAAGTAAAAACTATATTATCAGGTTCGAAAAATAAACTCTAAATCAGAGGTTACCCTTTAATTTCAAATATTTTTTCACACAATCATTCCAAGAATTTTAATTGTTCTTTTTTTCTCTTTTCAAAAATGCGGAGCGCTTCACCTTCTCTCTCAAGTAAATCATCATAATGATTCGAGCCGTCCACTAATTCTTTATAACCCCAAATTGCGTTAACATTATTGATTAATGGGAAATCAAAACTCCAATTTTCTGGAATTTTGTGTTTTTCTACAGTAAATAACTCAGCTGGAAACCATGAAGGGTTATAATCATTTACTTGAATTAAGTATTGTAAAGAACCACCCCAAAGACTCATACCATAAACTATATAAGTATCATTAATTTTCAACTCAAAATCAGCCTCAATAGAGTATCCTAGTTTTATTGTATTGGGTAAAAGATTTACGCCGGTCACCTCTTTACATTTAACTTTCATTTTTTCTTCCCTCTTTTATCATCAAATTTAAAGTCATCAAACTTTCCGGTTTTTATATTCTTAAGATAATGTATCTCCACTCCATCTACATTTTTAGCCATTTTCCTCCACCCGTCTTGTTGTCTCCATCTTGGGTCAGTCATTCCTTTTGTCATATTTAATATTCGACCTGAATTAGGATTATAGAGAACGTTTCTCATTGCAACTTCTTCTTTGTAAGTTCTTGGGACTTGGCGACCTGTAGATCCTCTACCTAGTGATTTACTACGAATCAAATATTGTAAATTTGAAAGAGGGACTGATTTTTTCGCGGGTACAGTAATCTTTCTAACACTAGTGTAATACCTGATCCCACTACCATAAGAATAGTATCCATATCCATATCCATCAGGACGCCACATAAGTCCATCTGGATCAATCCTTGTCAACGGATTGTTCATAACATAACTGTATCCATTTGCCATTTCGATTGATTCGTTACTATCTAATAAAGGATCAATTGAAAGAAACACAGCTTGTTCTGAGTTGTAATAACGAGCCATCAAATAGTAGAGCGCCAAGTCTTCGTCATAATAGTATGACGCATAACGAATTGGTTGACCTGTCAGTTTCGAATCAGTGATGTTCGACGTGAGCGGTTTACCCCATGTGTCATAGGTGTATTTGGCAGCAACATTACCTAAAGTATCCGTGATTGCAACAATATCTCCACGATAGTTCCGTTGATAATTGTACCATGTCCCATTTGTTTTTAGCCCGACGAGGATATGGTCCGCATTATAGACGTACTCCCGGATTGCTTTGCCAGCCGTATCTGTTTCGGCCATCAGTCGGTTCGAATCTCCGTCGTAATGGAAGCGAATCGTACCGCTCGGCCCCGTCTTCTGGATACGGCGCCCTTGTTCGTCATAAACAAATTGCCATTTCTTTGTCCCGTTGACTTCTTCAATCGCAGTCAGTTTTCCTAGACCGTCCCATAAATATTTCAGACGTCCGTCATTGATCCGGTTCCCGTCTGCATCATACGTAATGGCTTGCCCCTTGAACTTAGTCATCCGGTTTGAGTTATCGAACTCAGCTACAACTTGGTTGTTGATATGTGTGCGATTTCCTCGTTTGTCATATGTGTAATTGATCGTCTGTCCGTCAAGTGTCTTCTCTTCGACCAATTGATCCATCGCGTCATAGGAATAACTCGCAGTTTGTCCATCTTTCTTTAAACCTGACAGGTTTCCATATTGATCGTAACTATAACGCTCAAATGCAATCTGTTTGTCACCAGCAGAGGCGGACCATGCTGATACGGCACCAGTCTCATCGAACTCGACGAGCGACTCACCGGCTTGTCCTGGCATGGTAATCTGCGTCGTCTTACCATCCTCATTATGGCGGAAAGACCACTTCTGTTCATCAACAGTCACCCCATGGTTTCGTTTAGCGACGTCATTGATGAAGTCACGCTTCGTTCCCGCTAACGTTATTGAGAGTGGGAGTTCGGTCCCAACACCATTCTTTTCTTGAATCGGTTAACTCGCTATGACTAGTATACTTCTCAATCTATTTTCGAAGAACTGACTCATCACTGATTTGATTGTTGGAGAGAACTTCTATCTTGGTGACTCCGTCTAGATTGTCACGGACTGCCGAAATGTTCTGTTCCTTGATGTAAAGGTTCCAGGTCTTCGATTCCTCTAAGGCGTCGATCTCACCATATCGAACTTGGCTTTCCACACCCGGAGAGTATTCTCAGAGACCTGATGAGCCTCCTCGATTTCCTTCCCGGTATATTTTTCTGCTTCCACCAAACGTAGTGTACTCAGTTTTTGTTCAATCGAATACCGACTTCTCGTCATAAAAAAAACACTCCCCAATCAGATAAACAGATTTGTAATTTCATCTGTATACCTATCGAGGAGCATAGAAGCTTAAATGGGTGCCTCTTTCATGATATTAACTTAGTTCAAATAGAACCAAGAAAAAATTACATTTTTATTTTATTCACTAATCAAGGGTATAGGTCGTTTTCTTCCATAAACATTAGAAATTCATCTTGTAATTCATTTTCCGTGTCATGAGAGTCAAGAAATAATTTAGATTCAATTTCAGTTCCATCGAGAGTAGAACTACCATCAATTACACCTAACACAAGAGAAATTGTATCAATCATAGTTTGTTCCATGATTTGCATCAAGGTTTCTTTCCCTTCAAGATCTGATGTTTGGTATAAGCTTAAAGCCTTTCTCCAAAAGTCACTCATATCAGGTGTAATTTCTGTTGTTTCATACATTTCTTTTGATTCTTCAAGACCTTCTTTGACTACAGTACTGTACAATGCTTTCACAAATTCTTCATTAAATTTTGTCATCTTTTTCTCCTCATTTCTGGATACATATCTTTGTTCATCTTAATAAGTTTTCTGAGTGTCGAGTTCGGGATATTTTTATAAACTCTTCTCAATTCCCGTATATCTCTTGCTAGTAAATCTCTTGGATTATTTATTCCTCGAGTATTTCTAGATACTATACCATGAGTTGGATGTTTTCTCGTGTGACCTACTCGCGGGACATTTATAGAAGGTCCAGTTCTTGGATTATAGCTTGCAACAAATTTTTTCATAACAGCTTTTTGACCAACATGGTGAGCGTCTAATCCTTTCCCACCTCTTATTGAACCATAGGAGCCGACTTGATATTTATACTTTTTTGTTTTTTTAGCTGTAGCAGCTAATTTTCTCCCGTATCTATACACCGTTCCAAATCCAACAGCACCACTCGCCGCACTATAAGCAGTATAACCCCATTTTTTCCAGCCTGTATATCCGCGAGACTTAGCTGTTTGATAACCGGTATAAGCCCCATAGCCAGCCTTAACCGCAATCCAAGCCCATGTTCCGTCTGGATCGACTTTCAGAACCGGATTATTGTCCGCATACGAGTAGCCATTCGCCATCGAGACGGTCTCATCGGCATCAAGTTCTGGATCGATGGATAAGAAGACGGCCTGTTCTGGATGGTAGTAACGGGCCATTAAATAGTAAAGCGCTAAATCTTCATCGTAGTAGTACGACGCATATCGGATTGGTTGACCAGTGAGCTTTGGATCGATGATGTTACTCGTGAGCGGTTTGCCCCATGTGTCATAAGTGTATGCGGCAGCAACTTTCCCATCCATATCCGTGATCGCTACAATATCGCCACGGTAGTTCCGTTGATAATTGTACCATGTTCCACTTGTCTTTAGTCCGACAAGGATATGGTCCGCATTATAGACGTACTCTCGGATTGGTTTGCCGGCCGTATCTGTTTCGGCCATCAGTCGGTTCGAATCTCCGTCGTAATGGAAGCGAATCGTACCGCTCGGCTCCGTCTTCTGGATACGGCGCCCTTGTTCGTCATAAACAAATTGCCATTTCTTTGTCCCGTTGACTTCTTCAATCGCAGTCAGTTTTCCTAGACCGTCCCATAAATATTTCAGACGTCCGTCATTGATCCGGTTCCCGTCTGCATCATACGTAATGGCTTGCCCCTTGAACTTAGTCATCCGGTTTGAGTTATCGAACTCAGCTACAACTTGGTTGTTGATATGTGTGCGATTTCCTCGTTTGTCATATGTGTAATTGATCGTCTGTCCGTCAAGTGTCTTCTCTTCGACCAATTGATCCATCGCGTCATAGGAATAACTCGCAGTTTGTCCATCTTTCTTTAAACCTGACAGGTTTCCATATTGATCGTAACTATAACGCTCAAATGCAATCTGTTTGTCACCAGCAGAGGCGGACCATGCTGATACGGCACCAGTCTCATCGAACTCGACGAGCGACTCACCGGCTTGTCCTGGCATGGTAATCTGCGTCGTCTTACCATCCTCATTATGGCGGAAAGCCCAATGTTGACTATCGACCGTTACCCCATGGTTCCGTTTGGCGATGTCATAGGTGAAGTCACGCTTCGTTCCCGCTAACGTCATTGAGAGTGGAAGCTCTGTCCCGACACCATTCACATCTTCGTAATCCCATGTCTGGAGCACTCCATGGTAATCCGTCAGGTTCAACAGACGTCCTTTACCAATTTCGTCATTTTCTTCGTCACCTGGGTCATATTCGTACTTCTTCTGTTTCGAGCTATCATTTCCCATTTGAACCGAGAGGATGTCACCAGAAGATGAATCATATGCATACTTGAATCGGCTCGTCGTTTTAATACTTTCTTCCGTTCCCGTCTCACTTGTCGGATCAGTACTCTCTACCTTTGTTGTCTCTTGCAGTTCAATGATATTCCCTTCGTCGTCGTAAATTTTAGATAGGCTGTTCCCTGAAGGGAGAAGCGTTTTTATTAAGTTACCAGTGTGAGGCGCATATTCATACGCATACTTCTGCCCCCCTGGACGAATGACCGAAGTGATACGACCTTTCAAATATCCATATTTAGTGAGTGTTCCATCAAATACCTTTTGTGTGACCTCACCTTTTTTATTGTAATCATAGGAAATGACAGTCCCGTTCTCTGCGGTTGTCGTCTTCAAACGCCCTAATAGATCATAGGTGTTCGTCCGTGTGCGATTCCCTTGACCGACGGTTAAGACATTCCCGAACGCGTCGACCGTATTGGTCACTGGAAGTTTCGTCAGCCCGGCGTCTTTTAAGACGTGGTTTCCTTGCTTGTCATATGTCGAGTCAGACACGACTCGTCCGATTGACGCTCTGACCGCATCGATAAGAATGGTGCTAGTCGAGTTATTCTTAATAGTGAGTTCGATTTTCACGAGCTTCTTGTTCTCATCTGAGGTCAATTGGATGGTTTGACGTTGCCATGTCGCGTCGTTGTCTTTTCCAGTATAGTCTAAGGCATGGAATGCGGCTGTCTTCTGTACCGTCGTTCCGTCCTCATATGTCGCCACCACGTTCAGTGAATCTGTTTTCGAAGCCTTTTGTGCCAAGGCACTCACATAGAACGGTTTTGCTATCGATTGGTTAACAAAAATGGTTTGTTTCGCCGTTCCATCAGGTTGAAGGTACAAGCCACTCTCACTCATATAACCTGTCGAGCTTGCTGTAGCCTTCACCAACTGCCATTTGTTGAGGCCATCGAATCCGCCCTGTTCGACATGGTTGAACGCCGAGGCCGAGACGGCATGCCCTTGTTTCGCAGTGTCGAGTTGCACCTCGTCAAACAAGGTCGAACCATTCTCAGAGATAATGTTGATTCGAGCTTTGACGGCCCCATTTTTTGCTGTGAACTCGACGAATCGTCTTGTCCATTCCCCTAAATTGCCCATTGGACGAATCGTATAAGTTTCAGTTACGACATTCGAGCTATTCAAGAGCGTGAGCGTGACACTTCCTTTCGACGTGCCTGATGTCTTCATATCGATACCCAAGTTATACGGGTGACCAGTTTTAATGTTGACTTCTCTTGTGAACGTCGCGTTGTTCAACTGAAGCGCTTTACCATTTCGACCGCCATCCACAAGCACTCCTGGAGTCACCGTCTCCGTTACTTCAAAGCCACCGTTTGGATACAGATTGACGCCTGGCGTTAATCCCACACCTGTTCGCGTGACGTTTCCGCGATTGTCATACTCTGTGAACCCAATTCGTTCCTCTGGTTCCTCATGATCGACGATTTCTTCACGATCCTCGTTCAAGGCCACTTCTTCGGCCAAACCGAACTCATCTTCGATTCGGAGGAGGTCGTCCCCATTCTCAGCGTATTCATAGGTCGTGATCGACGTGGCATCTTTCTCTACGAGTACATTTCCGTCTAACTCCGTCGTCTTGTCGACGTCAGCCGTATCCCGATCATCGTACGTGGTCGATTCGACAGAACCGTCCGGATTTTTAACGCTTATGATTCGATGGTCTTTCCACTCATAAATTGTTTTCTCATCGCCTTCTGCCTCTTCAATCAAATGGCCCACATCATTAAATGTGTAGACAATCGGTGTCATGACTTGATCATCTTTTGAATCGACGGTCGCAACTTTGTAGACCATGCGCTCTTTTGAATCACCCGACGTCTTCTCATAGGCATTGCGTGTACCATCTACCTCTTGGACAATCGATGGGATCGCATTATCGAATTCACCGACAATTTCATTTGGTTCGGCTGAGGTATGGCCCGGCAAAATCAAGCGATTGATTGAAGATGGGAAATCTGGACGCTCCGCGACCTCGCCCGTCTCTTCAATCGTGTTGACACTCTCCGTATAGGCGTAACCGTATGTCTCAATCGGGGTTGACCCTCTAAAGCTATCAACAGATGTCAAACGATCCCAAGCATCGTATGTGTATCGATACGTGCGCGAGTCAACTTTCTCATCCGAAGACGCGGTCGCTGTCATCGCCTCGACCCAGCCTTTGTCATTATAGGTAAAGGTAAGGCGGTTCGGTGAGGTCGTGCCCGTGTCACTCGCCGCATAGATGGTTGTTAAACGTTTAACACCTTGGACATCTGAATAGTCGAAACGGACGTTATTCTTTTTCCCGTTCTCTTTCGCGTCATATTCCATCCCGACTAGTTGGCCAGTTTGATTGTAGATTTCACGATGACCATCACTCGTTTGAATGACATATTGTGAACCGTTGTTCTCAATGCTGAACTCATAATCGATTCCGGTCGGCGGCAGAAGTTTCTCGACCGTCTTTCCATTCTCTTGAACAAACGTACGGAGGAACAAGTGACCGCTGCCGTCAGCATCGATATAGCGAATGACTTTCGGTTTGTCTTCTGTCGGAATCTCGAGTCGTCGTTCCAACCCGCTGCTCCATCCAAGCCCGAACATGCCGAATCGGATCGACTTCGAGTTAAAGTAGCGACTCGCTTCAACAGCCGGCCCTCGTCCCGGAAGCACTTCATCCGTCTCTTCCAAGAACTGATTTTCTTTCATGACGTTGAACGAGCCAATCGAGGTATCAAGCATTGGATAAAACTCTTCTGTACCAAGATCCGGCTCATCTACCTTTAAGATACGTGGTGTCGTCGGGAGGCTCCGATTCAAGTTCCCTTCGGCGACAAAGTTCGATGCCAATAATACAGCTGGCTGGACCGCGCGACGATGAGCGGTCACACGGATCCAATAGTTGGTATGCTTCCCATACTTCCCGCCTGACAAGACATAGTTCGAGCTTGGATCGACAGGGAGTTCTCCTCCTTGCCCGACAACTCCGTTATTGTTCAATTTGTAAGACTGACCGGCAAGTGGCCATAATTTCTTGTTTCGAGAATGCCACGTGGTCACGTCACTCGGGACGGTCTCGACCAAGTCATACTCTTTTCCGTTATACAAATACACGTTATATCCTGCAGCACCAGGAACGGGTTGCCAGCTAGTGAACAAGAAACCGGTGTTGGTCTTCCGGTTATCCGAATAGCCGACGCCTTCCGTCGTCACCCGGGTTGCCGGTACGTTGAACGTACGGACGTCAGATCCGGCACTCTGGCCTTTCGACGATTTCGCGTAGACGCGGAAGTAATAGTGGAGGATATTATGATAGGTTGTTCGGTCCGGGTTGTTCTTTCGATACAACGGGCGAGGGTCGCCAGGGAAATCTTGTCCATCACCTTTGCGGAATGCTGTCCGTGTATTGACTGGCATGGCATTGATTTGCGCCGTCGTAGGGAAGAGACGTTTTCCGTTCGGGCTCCAGCTCGTTGTGGTGACATTATCAATCAACTCGTAGGCGAAACCGTTAAACACGTAGACATCATAGCTTGTCGCATGCTCTGACTCATCCCAGCTCAATGCAAATTGTCCACGATCGTCAGCTGTCGTATCCCCGGCAGTAACTGCTAGATTCGTCGGCACGTCTGGAATCAGTTCTTGCAACGAACGTTTAGCCGTCGATGAAGCTGAGCCACTACCCAACTTATAGTCTGCGATGACACGGAATTGGTATGATAACGTGTTCGTTGTCGTTCCGCTACTACTATTAAAGAAGGTAGATGGATCGACTGGAAGTTCCTGTCCGTCGCCGTTGCGGAACTTGATCCCACCAGTTGATGATTCTTTCGTTCCGTACTGAGTAGTCTTTGGGAACATCCCTTTATCTTTTGTTGTATAAGATCGGGCTGTCCCGTTGTAAACTGTCTGCCAACCTTTCCCATCAAACATCTGTAGGCGGTATCCTGTCGCCCCAGCCATCGCTGGCCACGATACATTGACATGACCAGTAGATGAAGTCGGGGTCGTCAAGAAGCCTTCTGTGGAGATCGAGGCCATCTTCGGATAACTGTACGTGACGTTCAATCGAGTACGGTTTGTCCCAGTTTCAGAGGCTGTAATTTGTTTCCAATGTGTCGTCCCGTTACCGTTCGTATGGAACTTGAACCCATAATCTGTTCGGCTTCCAGCAGCCACCTGAGAAACGAAAGATGTCACATCAAAGTTCGCCCATTGATTGCGTGCGACATTCGTTGAACCAAGATTCGTCGATGAGGGGCGTGTGTTCCAGGTGACGCCTGTCTCAGACCAGTTCGCATTAACGCGATCGAGCCACAATCCATTTTGTTGTGTTCCATAATAACTCCATGTGACATATGAATTCACTTCTGCCGAACTAACAGTGGCACCTCTTAAATCCGTAAGGGCAGGGAATTTAATGAGTCCATAGTTTGTACCCGTAGTAGTGTCATAATAGCCAACCCATAACACGTACTCGCCACGAGACGAGCTCCAAAACTTGTTCATGTTCGTGGTCGGGTTCTTGCTTGATACAAACGTATCGAGGGTCGCGTCACGAGCTAGTGTCGGATCGACGTAAATCGGATAGACTCGCGCTGGATCGTTCAACCACTCTTGGTCAGGTACGATTTTAAGTTCATATGAAGTGCCATTCACTTCCGTGAGTTCATATGCGATATCAAAAGAGCGAGCGGGAAGTCCTGATTTCTCATCGATTGCACTGTCCTGCATTTCAGGGACAGGCATCGTGATGACAAGGGCCTCCTCTTCGTAAAAAAGAATCTGGTTATCCTTTAGTACAGGTTTCAATGATGTATTGAATTCATAAATGATTTCTTTCGGTAATTGAGCAGACTGATTAAAGATCAAGTCTTCCTTCACTTCATCGTTCAATGCGATGTGACGCAAGTCCACATTCGGAAACACATTTCGATGCCAAACCTGATTTTCACGGACGAGGGTCTGAGTCTCCTTGGGCGCTACTAGACCTTCCTCGTACTGAAGTCCTTTTAACGTGAAAGCAATACTTGTAGCGTCTTCCCCAACTTCTAAAAATGGTGTTTCCGACCGTAATGCTCGGTCAAAACTTACCGGGAGATTTGTAGACTTCGGTGAAAAACCTCCCTGAGTCGATTCCAACGTTGCATCCACAGGTACGATTTCCCCATCGGCATTTTTAATTTTCACCGTGTCATCATAGGCGTTGAGCTCATATGTATCAGGCTCATTCCCTTCCGTCACGACCACATGATCTCCTGTAATGTCTTCTACAGGCAGGTAATCCGGCTCGGAATCAGGTGCAACCAGTTCAGCATTCTGTTCCTCATTAGTCGATGAAGTAGACGCTTTTCTTTCATTTTCTTCAGCCTTTACTCCTTCTCCCATTGGGAAAGAAGATAATACAAGTGTCACGACTAAGAACCATGACAACATTTTATGACTTAACTTATACATACATAACCTCCATATTTTTCATTAAATGTTATGAACAAGGCAACATGACATCATGAATCTTACACAAAATTAGAAAAAGAGGGAATAGAAAATTACATATTCGACGATGAAAATATAATGAAAATGTAATCTTGAAATATTTTTGTATTATTGTTTCAATATAATCGTATTTATTTATGAAATAGAGAAACCATTTGCTACGCTTAAGAAATTTTAAAACCATAAAAAAAAAGTACTCAACATGGTATTGAGTACTTTAAACAATAACTCGGGGCTCACATCTAGTAGAAACGATGAAAAGAGAGTCCTTTTTAAGAAAAGCGATGCGCATTGATTTTTTCATTTGATAGAATGAGTTCAAAAAAAACAAGATGCATAAACTAGTTCGATCTATAAGGATAGGGGGATTCGGTCTATCAAAGAGGCAACACACCATCTAGAAACACATACGTCGGGCTCCTCCATGCCATATCGCATTATCATGAACGGGATAATTTTTGATGAGACGTTTATATATGCGGGACGCAGCTATCAATTCACCACTAACCCTGATCTAAAAAAGAAAAAATCAGATGAAATGAAAATTCAGAAAAAAGAACGTTTTTAACATGTCTGGTCGACGAAGTTTCATGTGCGACACCTCCTAAAATTTTAAAGCACCGCATTCGATTTGTACATAAACTCGTCACTGTTTGCCATCCGTAACACGGGATACACTTAAATCAAAAAGGAGTTATCTCATGAATCTTCAAGAGTGGATTAGACTTTTTCATAAGACGGAGACACTACGCTTTGATCACCTTTGGAAATACTTAAATGCGCTACCACAAGAACTCGAAGAGTACATTGATCGACTCAATCCTTGGTTGAATATCGCTTTGAAATCCTCTGATGGTATCGATGACGCGGATGTCATCGACGAACTTGAGCATTACCTACTTCAGCGATTCAACAAACAGAAAAAGAAAGTCAAAGTCACGCTCGAGGTCGAGTTGGAACTATTGGAAGGTGTCTTCAATTTTTCTCAGACCGAAAAAATGAGAATGACTGAACGAGTCACAAACCATATGGAATGAATCAGATGAAATTGAATCTCAAGAGGACGTTGAATCTAATCTCCTCTCGTTCGTTCAAAATATTTTCTTCCATCCGGTCCAAGCAGCAGGAACAAGTAAAATTAAGAATGCTTCTAGTACTCGAAGTATTTACGATGCAAGGGCCACTAGTTGGAAAGTTGTCACAGCATATATTGGTGCAGAGTTCACTTATAATGGAACTACAGTCACTGCGAGAAGAACAGGAAACTACATGAAGACTGAAAATGGGGGAGGTATTCTTGTCGACATAGTCGATAAAAAAAGTGAGGTTCAAAAGCCAAGTAGCTCGAGAAGAATCGCTTATCAAGAAGGAACAGCTATTATTGGCATCACTTTTAAAGGACACGGTCTCAAGTTACAAGAACGATATTTACGTGTGAATGTAGAGTGTAACGCAAAAGGGACAATTACTAAAAATTCTATTTTAAGATAAACTGGAGGTATGGACATGAACGTTCTTGATTTTGCAATATTTTTACTGCTATTCATTTCATTCGTAATTTTTATGATTGTCAAATTAGTAAAGAAACCAAAGAAAAATAAAAAGTTGTAAGCTCAAAGTAAAAATAAGTTACTCGTTCAACATTCAATCAATTCTATGTTTATATCGCTGACTATGATTGAGGAATAGTTCTATCCATACAAGCTTCGCACATTCAAAAATGAAAATGTGATGGGCAGGAAATAGTTTACATCAATTTAATACAATAACGATTGCAAAAGGCGTATTCTCAATAACACAGAGAATACGCCTTTTCGTTAGATTCCTCTAAATTTTAAATTCATTTTTGTACATTCCTGACCTCTTTTTAAACCTTACATGTTCAATCAACGCCTGCATGATTTGTTCTTCTTTAATGCCAAAATCCTGATCGAACGGCACTCGCTCTCCTTCGAATAGAAATGCATCAATCAAGTAAAGGACTCGTGGTTTTTTACGCGGAGCGCTGTCCTTCAGACATCGTTCCCAGACGAACTGCTCGAACTCTTTTGTATAGCCCCTATGCTCAATCGCATGTCGTACCATCGTTCGGGTTATATCAAGATGACCTTCCCATAGCCAACGTCCGGCCACTTGATGCCACATTTCAATGCGCCCCTGCTCTTTGATTGCTTTTACATCGATTTCGACGTGATACGGGGCCTCTTCTTCATTCTTGACGATCTCCCGAGCATCCCCTGTCACCGACTCCGGATACAGTTCCCACCCGTCAGGCATCCGTTCTTTGATGAACTGTTCGAGCGCCTCCTCACTGATCCGATATCCTTTTTTACGCGACTCGAGCGGTTCCGCCTGGATCACGCCTTTCCGTACCCAGTTCCGGACGGTCTCCTTATGGCTTGTGAGCTTGTTCTTCGATAGAATCTCAAAGGCCTCGTCAATCGTATACATGATGGACCTCCTTTTAACATAATGATGATTTCATTAAATAATACCATAACCATTGTATTAAATCGATGAGATTCCTTAAGCAATTTCAAATTCATTAGAAATCATTTAATGGATTCTAAACAAAAACACCATTCGGCCGAATGGTGTTCCTTGCGTGGCGTTAGACGCGCCCACGCTCTTGGTCTTGACGTTGCTCTTACGCTCCGTGCCTCCCGTCAGAAAGGACCAGGAACATAGAGATGCGGCTAAGCCAGCAGCTCTTGTTATCGGGCCGTCCTCGGACACGCCCCAATCCTCGAATCGGTACTTGATGAGCCAATGCACATGCATCACTTCATACTCGAACACACCTCTCGACAGCTCCGAGACGACGAAACTGACGGCACCGTCCGCCACCACCCATGTCCCGTACAGATACACCTTCTTGCGCGGACGCTCTGCCCCGTCCAAATAGATGAGCACCCGGAAGTAAGGCGAGTTTCGCCCCTCGTCGAAACGGACGACCTTCTCGACGTAATGTTCCTTGTCGACGACACGCATCCACTCCGGATGTTCCATCAGTTCCGAAAACACCGTCCGGACGAACGGATCCAACCCTTTAAACGCATAGTCATCCAATCGCATGTCGTCCATCACGTCTCATCCTTTCCGATTTTTATATAAACCTGTTCCCCGTCTAAAGACAGTTCAGTCCTTGTTCATAACCTACAGAAATGAAGACATTAGGAAACAGAATTGCAATTGTATAAAATATTCGCTCCTTCCTGATTACTGTTAAAGATATTGTATTCTCTTGCGATGTGGGAAGGAATATGAAGATATCCTTCTCCATAAACATTTCCCCTAGTACTCGTATGCCTGTGCGTACCCCATTCTAAATACGCTTGCTTCAATGTAAGAACATATGAATTTCCTGCTTCCGGCATATAAAGACCCCCACTACTAATTTTATAAACAATAGAGTTCAAGGCCGATCGAATTAGAAAAACGGTATTCTACATTCAATCGTGCTTTAACTGTAATCAACGCTGTTAAAATCCCTTATATCAACGTATTAAAAATCCCTCAAATTAACGGATAATGATTCTGACAACCTGAAAATGGAGTGTGAGACATGATCCGAAGTGAGGGATTTTTTATGATT